>NZ_QUIO01000037.1:0-41037 GCF_003480145.1 Ruminococcus sp. AM42-11
AAACGCTGAAGGCATCTAAGCGTGAAGCCCCCCTCAAGATGAGATGTCCCATTCGAAAGAAGTAAACCCCCTTGAAGACGACGAGGTAGATAGGGCAGGGGTGGAAGTGCAGTAATGCATGAAGCTGACTGTTACTAATAGGGTGAGGGCTTGACCAACAATCGCAAGGTTGTAAAATGATTCCATTAGGATGTAACATGTATGTAGTTTTGAAGGTGCAAACCTTTGTTTGGCCCGGTGGCTCAGTTGGTTGGAGCGCCGCCCTGTCACGGCGGAGGTCGAGAGTTCGAGTCTCTTCCGGGTCGCTGTTGATGAAAATCAACAACAATTAAATATTGTGGGATCTTAGCTCAGCTGGGAGAGCATCTGCCTTACAAGCAGAGGGTCATAGGTTCGAGCCCTATAGGTCCCATATGGATGGATTCCCGAGTGGCCAAAGGGGACAGACTGTAAATCTGCTGGCGATGCCTTCGAAGGTTCGAATCCTTCTCCATCCATTTGATGAATATAATTCATCTGTTGTAGCCAGTGGTTACGTGCCGATGTGGCTCAATTGGCAGAGCAGCTGATTTGTAATCAGCAGGTTATCGGTTCGAGTCCGATCATCGGCTTTTGGTTTTAAAAGAATATATCGCGGGATGGAGCAGTCTGGAAGCTCGTCGGGCTCATAACCGAAGGTCATAGGTTCAAATCCTATTCCCGCTACTTATGCCCAGATAGCTCAGTTGGTAGAGCAGAGGACTGAAAATCCTCGTGTCGCTGGTTCGATTCCGGCTCTGGGCATTTTAAATGCCGAAGGTTGTTTAGAAAAAAACTTGGCGTTTAAGATGTGAAATATATGACAAATTTAATATGGAGCATTAGCTCAGTTGGTAGAGCACTTGACTTTTAATCAAGTTGTCCGGGGTTCGAATCCCCGATGCTTCACTTCAAGAAATGCCGGAAATTCTTTATTTATGAGGGTTTCCGGTCTTTTTATATTTTCTTATAATTCTTAAATAATTCTAGAGCGTGTTTGAAAAAGCATTCCTGCAATCTGCACGCCCCACTTTGCGGTATATTTTGCCCGAATTCGGTTGTCGTAGACCGCTACGACGCCCTCATCCGGACAAAATCTCCCACAAATTGTGACGCACATCTTGCAGAAAGCCTTTTTCAAACACGCTCTAATTAATCCCAAGCATATGTCCCATTTGTATCCCATTGAAAATAAGATGTCTCAGATATGTCTCATATAATAGTAAAAATCCACGCTTTAATTTTGAAATTTTCTTAAGGCCCAAAATTTGATTACTGAGAAAATTAGTGATTTTAAAGCGTGGATTTTCATTATTTAGAAGTTATTTAGAGAATTATAGGTTTATTGTTCACTGGTAATGTTCTGCAAGGTATTTTGTGAACGGAGTAAACAGTAATTATTATGGGCGCACGATAGTTCCTGCGCTTTCCATAATTTCTACAATTTCGTACATATTAGTAACGCCACCAACTGCCAGTTTTTCTTTTAAACCATAGAAATCAAGGCAGGTACCGCAGGTGAGAATCTTTACACCCTCGGCTTCCAAAGATTTCAGATCTTCCAGGGAATCGGAGTCTTCGCAGGTAAGGGATGCTCCAGAGTTGTAGCACAGAATGATCTCTGGGAGCTGATCCTGTTTGGTGAGAGCGAAAATGAAGGATTTCATAAGAATCTTTCCAAGCTGTTCTTCACCATTTCCCATGGTATTGGCGGAAAGGACGGCTACAAGACCATGTTTCTTGGAATCCGGGGTGCAGGCGGGAACGGCAGATTCAGCTGCTGGTGTTGAGGTTGTGCTGTTTTCCGGAATCTGGAAGGTTACGGTGAAATCTTTCTCTGTTTTTTTCTCAGAAGAGACTGTGAAGCCTTTGCTGTTGCCGAATTTGGTAAGGTTCTGGACGGCAATTTCATTGTCAACGAGAATGATAAGGGTGCCGCCATTTGTCATTTCTTCGGATTCTTTCTTTGCGTTTACAACTGGGAGTGGGCAGGCCATTCCTCTTGCATCAAATGTTTTGGTTTCCATGTGTAATTCCTCCTACTATCTATATTGTATTTTTTGAATTGATATTTTTTAACAGACTCTATAATACAGCATATATTAAGTAATGGATACTCTGACACAGTAAATTTTTAATATATTGCGTGAGTAATGCTGAAAATTAATTTGTACTGCATTAGAGCCTGTTTGAAAAATCATTCCCGCAATCTGCACATCCCACTTTGCGGGAGATTTCGCCCGAATTCAGTTGCCGTAGCCCGCTACGGCGCCCTCATCCGGGCGAAATCTCCCACAAAGTGTGACGCACATCTTGCAGAAAGCCTTTTTCAGACACGCTCTAGAGCCTGTTTAATAATTAAATTATACACTCATATATGCCCTCTGGATCCAGGTCTTGCTCCTGAAGTAGTTTCTCAAGGGCAGTGCGGCTTGTGGGGGGCGCACACCAGGAAAGTCCGCAGCTGGCAGAGATACTTCTTGGAACCGGAATCAGTCTTCCTGGAGCACCAGTGGCTTTGCAGGATTTCTCCATGGCGATGGCGTCGGTGGTGCAGCGAAAGGTGATGATTAAGCGTTTTTCCTGGGAAATCATGGGGTACCTCCTGATTGACCGCATATTTGGTCGAAAAAAATTTTATTGCTATTAAAGTGCGATATATGGTGCATTACAAACTTTCTGTAGAATAGGAAGTGGTCGTTATTTCACTGGGTTCTGCTGAAAGTTCTCTGCAATCTGATTCATTTAAGGATGAAACTGATCCCTGTTCCGGAGCCACTTCAGCAGGTGTCACCAGATACCCATGCGAAACCGGTTCAATAGTCTGTTCCATTACCCTGTGAAGGAGCTCCAGGCCGCCTGTTCCCTTGAAGGCTCCATAGAGAAAGTTGTTGGAGATTTCTTCGGTGATGGATTCCAGACCTTCCATGATCATGCCTTTGCCTGGTGTTTCGTACCAGCGGATGAGAATTTCATCTTCAGGCAGGAAGAAAATGTTGATTTTTCTTCGAACACATTCTTCAAGGAAAGTGAAGTCCAGCTTTAGGACGGCGGTTCCGTTTTCATCTGTAGTGAAATCTCCGGAGGCTGCAATCAGATAGCTTTCCTCGTGGAGGGTAAGCCAGGATTCTTTGAATTTTCCAAGTCCGGTCGGGATGCTGTGCCATTCGCCGGATTCCAGAAAGTTTACGGAGAAATTGCCTTTTTCACAGGCGAATGAAATCTTTTGCACACCTTCCGTCATATTATTGTGGAAAATCTGGATAAACAGCGGGAAAAGACCAATGCTCTGTGGAGAAAGTTCAAAAATTTTGCCATCAAGCTGTTGGGTGAACTGGTAAGGATTCGGTTCAGGAAGTCCTTTCACGTAATTCCAGGTATTCGGTCTGGTGTTAGTACTGTGGCGGAGCCTAGATGGATTTTTTTTCCAGCCGCCTTTTCGGAGGGCTGGAAGTGTCTGAGGCGCGTGAGTGCCGTTTTCAAGCTCGGCAGTCAGGCGGTTCAGGAGTGTCTGGGCACATGGGTTTTCAGGCAGAATATCTGCAGGATGAAAGTTGCGCGGAAAATGCTTGCGGATAATGTTCAGCATGACGCAGTTCTGGAAAAGTTCGTTATTTCCGGCGTTTGTGACGACTACCATGTTCATGTCAGGGTAAACGATTACATTCTGACCAAGCATTCCATTGAATTCAAAGCTGCCCGGGCGGGCTTCCATCCACAGCTGGTAGCCATAGCCGAAAGTACCTTCAATGCTTTCCTTATGCTTGGCGGTGGAGACTTCAACCCAGAATTCCGGGATAATCTGTTGACCGTTCCATTTACCTTTTTGTAGATAAAGCTGACCTAATTTTGCCATGTCTTCGGTGCAGAGGAAAAGTCCCCAGCCGCCTTTGGTAATGCCCTTAGGGCAGGTTTCCCAGAAATATCGGGTGATTCCAAGGGGAGCGAAAAGCCGTGGTTCCAGGTATTCGGTAAGTGACTGGCCGGTGCGTTCCGTGACGATGGCGGACAGAACGTAGGTATTCAGGCTGTTGTACTGGAAATTTTCCCCGGGGGTGCCGCTGATGGAAGAATTCAGGTAGCTGGTGAGCCAGTCGTTTCCAGAGACGATCCCGGATTCGTTGAAAGTGACGCCGCTGGTCATTGTGAGAAGATTTTCTACAGTGACTTTAGGGCGGAAAATCTTGTTAAAGGTGTTCAGCTTTTTCTGGAAAATGTCGTAAATGTTCTCGTCCAGAGAAAGCTTGCCTTCCTCAACCAGAAGACCAATTGCCATGCCGGTGATGCTTTTGCACATGGAATGGGTCACGTGCCAGATCCGGCTGCGGTAGGGGGCAAAATTGGCCTCGCAGATGACCTTTCCATTTCGGAGAACCATGAAATGGTGCATGTCTGTATAGTGTGAAGTGTCCAGATCCCGCAGCAGGTCGGCCAGCATGTCAGAGGAAATACCCTGGCTCTCCGGCGTGGCGCGGGGAAATGGCTGCTCGTATGGTTTGTCAAATGGAAATTTAGGCTTTTGCGGGAAGAAATCTACCCGGCTGGCTCCGTCCGTTTTTCCCAGAATAATGTTTGTAATCAGTTCTGCAACTGCAATCTGTTCTTTTGCCATAAGGTGCTCCTTTCTTTGGGAAAGCGGTAAAAGTTGTTGTTAGGGTTATTGTAGCAGTGGGGGACAAGTGTGTCAATAAGGGGTGAAATGGGGAAAATTTATAAAAAATGGTTCTATGGGTTGTATTGGCAGACATAAATATTACTAGAGCCTGTTTGAAAAATCATTCCCGCAATCTGCACGCCCCACTTTGCGGTATATTTTGCCCGAATTCAGTTGCCGTAGCCCGCTACGGCGCCTTCATCCGGACAAAATCTCCCACAAATTGTGACGCACATCTTGCAGAAAGCCTTTTTCAAACACGCTCTAGAACCTGCACAATCACGAAAAGTGCGCAGTTCGCAGAGGAGTTTTTTCAAACATATTCTGGCGGCTGTTTGCTGTGAGCTGTCCGTGCAGTCTGCCGGAGGCAGAAAAAGTGCCCGAAATGGTACAAAGTTAATTGCATTAGGAGACAGCAGCGGTGATAAGCTTTTGGATTTTGGACAGGCATGACAAGAAGGAGGGCCTTTATGAGATTATTGAAAAAATATTTCAACCGGGAAAATAAATTCAGTTTGAAAGAACGTTTCAATATGGTGATGACCGTGGTGACTTGTTTTTTCATGGGAGTGATGAGTGAAAATGGACGGGGTATGCAGGGAATAAAGGGACTGATTGATGGAATCGGCGGACTGGCTGTAAGGATGAATGGATGGCTGAGTGTGGTGACTGGCTGGGAGCTGGGCGCGCATGAAGCTTATGAGATATATGAAAAAGGTATAGTGGGAAGATTTTTCCAGGGAAAGATGCTGGAAGGAATAGATGTGGTGAAGCGTGGACAGGCTTTAGTGGAAAGGGCTGGGCTGCGAGGAAGAAGGGGAAATCGGATACGGGATGTTTCACATGAGAAAGGACTGCCTTGCATGGAACGATGGGGGTGCAGAGGCAGTCCGTAGGGGCATAATCGGTTGATTTAATGTAACTATAAAACCTATATTGTCAGGTGGATATGTGATGGTTGGCTCTGTATATAAATACAGTGAAGCATGGTTGGAATGGCTTAAAATCTGAAACGGCAATATTTGAAAAATTAATTGGTAACTGTGAACTATGTTCACGAAAACATCTCGCGGTATAGTATCTGTGGTATAGTTACATTAATTGTTAAAATGAACTGTAATCGGACAGATTTCGCTGTTGGTGCCGACTCTCATGTTCGGACCCCAGATCCCGGCCCCGGAAGTGACAATGTTGTGCATAGTTCCTTTTCGAAGGTAGCCACAGGAATTTTCCCAGAATAGATGGATAATCAGGTTTCCGGGGAAAATCTGGCCGTCATGGGTGTGACCACAAAGGTCAAGGTCAACACCGGCAGCAGCTGTCTCGTCTAATTCTTTTGGCTGATGGTCAATGAAAATAATTGGTTTTCCCTGGTCCAGCGATTCGGTAAGCTGGGCCGGAGTGGCTCTGGAGCCTTCTACTTTTTCACAGCGGGAGGCATCCCGGCGGCCGACAATATAAAATTTGTTGTCGATCAGAACAGATTCATCGTCTAGCAGGTGAATTCCTGCGTCTGTAAGAAATTCTTCCATTCTGGGATCATTGTAGTTATCTTCTGTTCCGTTGAAGGTGAAACCTGCCAGAATTGGTTCGTTCAGGTCGTGATTGCCCCAGCAGGCATAAACTCCATATTTGGACTTAATTCCTTTTAAAATTTCTTTTAATTTATCTGGTTTGGAAATGGCGTCATATTCATTATCGAAAATATCACCTGCGATACAGACTACATCTGGATTTTCAGTATTGATCTTTTTCACAATTCGTTTTGCCTGGGCGGTTCCCATGCTGTAGCCGAAATGGGTATCAGCGAGAAGGACTATTTTCAGGGAATCCATGCCGTCAACTGTTTTTTCAACGTTTATCTCATAAGGTGTAGTTTTCACATGGGTTACATGAAGGATTCCGTAAACACTGAGGCTGATGATCAGTATGGTGCAGATCAGGCCTGTGATGACGAAAGTGCTGCGGTGCCCGATAAACGGGGCATGGAATATGTATTTCAGTATCAGACGGCCAAAATCAACGACAGCGATTACCAGCAGAATATAGATGAAAGTTCCGAGAAAATAGTTACCTGTATGCTTGAGAATACGGTGCAGGTTGGCCGGCTTTTTGATGAGAAAGCCGGTGAGCAGGGCTGTTGCTAATATTATGTAAACTCCTATAAAGGAAGCGCGAAATGCCATTGTCTGAAAAAGTCTGTGACAGGCGCCCATCCATCGTATCATCCAACGGACAACGTATGCATTGATCAGGATGTATAGGGGTGCGAGAAAGAGTGCGGCCATGAAAAACCTCCGTTATATTTACTTTGAAAATTAGCAGTTACACGCTTTGTTACCGTGTCTGCGCAACAATGGGTACAGTATACTACGGTTAATAAGTTTTTGCAATTGTGCATATAATAAGGAGAAATGAGATAGACAGGAGAGCTGTTGCTTATGCGGGCAAAGCGAGAAAGATTCCTGAAACCTGGAACATCAGGTATGCCAATTATTTTTAAGCAATGGCAAAGGGCAGGAAATATATGAGAAAATGGTTTCGGAGCTTTTATTCTTCAGGGCTGTTTATTCCATTCATTTTATTACTACCGTATATGTGTACAATTGCCTTGAATGGGGCTGATAAAGCACTTTTACTGCATTCTCCGGGGGTGGAGGATATGGTTCCGCTGATGTTGATGGTACAGATGAAAGGGGATTATGCGGAGGAAGCGGTGAAAGCTCAGGCGGTGATTGCAAGGTCGGAGGTGTACAGGCGGCTGGAGGAGGGGGAAAGTGAAGGAGAAATTCTGGATGAAGTAAGTGAAAGTATCGCAGGGAAAAACAGGGAAAGAAGAGTTGAGCAAATGACAGCTGCGACAGAAGATGAAGAGGTGTTATCTTTCCGAATAGCAGAATTAAATAGTGGCAGGAGTTTTGTTGTTGGGTATGGAGGTGTCTGGAAATTACTGAGTGCGGTGGATAAGCTGCAGCAGTATGGAGCAGCGGCAGAGGCAACAGTCGGGCAGGTTCTTACATATAATGGAAAGCTGAAATTAGTTCCCTATCATGAGATCAGCAGCGGTAAAACCAGGGATGGGAAAGAGGTTTTTCACAGTGCAGATTATGGCTATCTGAAATCAGTGGAAAGTAGTCAGGACAGGGAGGCACCAGATTATGTAAACAGTACATATGTGCCTGCCAGTCAGCTTCCTGCGAAGCTGGTGGTCAAAAAGCGAGATAGTGCCGGTTATGTGACTGCGCTGACAGCTGATGGAAACTGGCTTGAGGGTGAGACTTTTCGCCAGGGCATGCATCTGGCTTCCGCAGATTTTTCAGTGCAGAAAGTAGGAAAAATGGTGCGCTTTTTATGCAAAGGAAAAGGACATGGAATTGGATTTTCCCAGTATGGGGGGAATGAGATGGCGAAGAAAGGGAGTGGCTGGGAGGAGATATTGGAGACATATTTTCCGGAGATGGAGGTTGAGACAGTGATGGAGATGGAGAGGTGAAAAATGTTGCTGAAAATCGAAAAATTACTTTTATTATAAAAGTTTTATAAAACCCCTTGAATTTTTCAAAAAAAGTGTTATAGTATAACACATACTTGATGACATAGTAATTAAAACTACATGATAAAGTTTGCAAAAACATTGCAGCTCAGGGATCAAACTGATTGCTTGCAAAGTTGCTTTGGAAAAGTTCTAGGAGGTGCTATCATGAAATTTAAATTAAAAGATCCGGGAAGTGCGATTACACATGGGATTGCTTTTCTTCTGGCAGCAGTGGGAGCAGCGCCTTTATTGATTCGCTCGTCAGAGTGGAGCGATCATATTCATATTGTGGCACTGGGAGTGTTTATTCTTACGATGATGCTGCTTTATGCGGCAAGTACTCTTTATCATTCCGTTGATTCTACGGCGAAGGTGAACCGCAGACTGAAGAAGCTGGATCATATGATGATCTTTGTAATGATCGCTGGAAGCTATACGCCGGTGTGCCTGATTGTTCTTCATAACAAGATTGGATATATACTTTGCGCACTTGTGTGGGCGACAGCAATTCTGGGAATTGTATTTAAGGCATTCTGGGTGACTTGTCCGAAATGGATTTCTTCTGTGCTGTATATTGGAATGGGCTGGTTGTGTGTGCTTGCGTTCATGCCAATTATTCATGCATTGCCTAAGGCTGGATTTGGCTGGCTGCTGGCGGGGGGAATTATTTATACGATTGGCGGTGTGATCTATGCACTGAAGCTTCCCATCTTTAATGCGAAACATAAGAATTTTGGGTCACATGAGATTTTCCACGTATTTATTATGCTGGGAAGCGCGTGTCATTTTATTGTGATGTATTGTTTTGTGGCGAATATGCCGATTTGATGATATGGTAAGGTAAAATATTTTAGACAAGTTTTTTAATAACTTTTAATATTTAGAGGGAACTGTGACCTCCTTTAAAATTCCATCAGGCTAATTTTTTCGCCCGGGTTAATTGTTTGATTGCATATTCCCGGCTCATGGCTTCTTCTTTGGTGGCGTAGCCTTCGTAGTAGACAAGAGTTACCGGACGTTTGGTTTTGGTGTATTTGGCTCCGTTTTTGCCGCTGTTGTGGGCTTTCAGGCGCTTTTCCAGACAGTTTGTCCATCCGGTGTAAAGAGTACCGTCGGCACACTGGACGATGTAGGTGTAATTCATGGGGCTCCTTTTTGGGGTGTAAGGTGAAAGTTCTTAATGTTTTACTATGAAAGTCCCGGACGGCAGCCAAGAATGAGCCATGCTTGCATGAGCGAATTATTGGATATCGGACGGGCTAGAGCGTATGAGTAAGTAGGGTGATAGCCCGGATTACGAATGCGGTCGGCAGCTGTGGGAGCGCTATAGGCGCGGAACAGCTGACTTTCATATATGGTGATGTTGCCAACAGGCGACATGTCCGTTTAGGAATTAAATAAATATTTATGTAAAGGAGTATCGTCATGCTGTTAACTGGCTGACAATGCTCCTTATTTTTATAAAAAGCAATCGGTAAGCTGGTATATTATTTGCAGTCCAAAAGAATGTTAGAGTGGGTCCAGGGCTCTTAGCTGCCTGGAAGGACTGGAAAAAAGCAGGTAGGACATAGGCACCGACTGCGGATTTTCCCACCTGCTTTATTATACGTTGTTTTTTTACTTTTGTGAATGTTGATATTTCATGGACTGAATTTTTTTACGGCAGATACGTGATCGGGTCGATTGGTTCTCCGTCTTTTTTCATGGCGAAGTACAGGTTACTGCCTTCTTCGCTGTAATAAATGGTAGGAGCTGCGACATAGCCTATGATGGAACCTTTGGTGACGGTATCGCCTTCAGCAACGTCCAGATCAGTAAGCTGACCATAGATTGCCTGGTAGCCGTTTCCAAGCTCCATGGTGACGGTAGTGCCAGTTTGGGCATTATTTTCAATCGAATATACGGTTCCGTTTACTGCGGAAACTACAGGGGCACCTTCCACTGCTTGTACGGAAATCGCAGGGCTCAGTTTATACTGATCCAGAGTTGGGAAGTAAACACTCTGATCCATGCTGTAATCAATGAGAACATGTCCGTTTACCGGCCACTCCATTAATGTATCTTCCGAGAAGTTGATTTCCGGTCCTTTGTGCAGGGAGATCTGGGCGTTTACGCTGGTACTTTCTCCAATGTCAGAGGAGCTGGAAATATCAGCGGTATCGTTAATGTCAGCAGAATTGGTTAAGTCCACGGTATTGTCAAGGCTTGCCATGTCTGTTGCGGATGAATTATCTGATTCGTTTATCAAAGACTCACTGTCTAGGATTCCGGTATCGGAAATTCCGTCCAAATCTGCTTCTACCATGTTAGTACCTGCTTCTGCAAGGGACGAATCATCAGTTGAGTTGGCTCCATCTGCTTTGGCAGTGTCATTTTCCTTGGTGCTTTCCAATGGAAGCACTTCCTGAATATGTTCTGGTTTGTTTGCAACCTGGTAAGCGGTCACTCCGAGAACTGCCATAACTGCAAGGAGAGCGCCGTTGAAAATAAATTTTGCTGTTCTGTTTTTCCTCATATTCTTTTCACCTCTACATACATTCTGTTCACAGCTGTTGTACCTGTCTGTATTTATAGGGTGTCCAGAAAATTGGAGGTTATTCATTAATTCATGAAAATGAGAAAATTTAAATTGGTGGCACTTATATAAGCGGCATGGTATAATAGGGGAAAACATGTGCGGTGCTGTGAAAAATAAATGATGTCGGCAGCTGTGGGAGCGCCATAGGCGCGGAACAGCTGACTTTCATATATGGTGATGTCGCCGACAGGCGACATGTCCGTTAAAAAATAATTTACAGGGGGTAACTTGTGGTGAAGATTACAGAGGAGCTTTTGCAGAAAGCTGATCAGATTCCGAATTTCTCAGATGGAGTCATTATGCCGGATGGGGATTACAGATTGATTGAGGAGAAGGGCCATCTTCAGACCATGATGGCGCTTTTGCCATATCCGGAGAAGGAGATTTGGAAGATGATCCCGGAGAATGATTCGGCACTGTTCTGGATGATCGAGAAGACAGGATGTGTGCTTACAGATTATAATTCAACTGTGGGTATGGTGATGACGCGGTCGCAGAAGGAGGTTTTTGATGCACTGGTTGCCCGTGGGATTATTTCGCCGGAGTATTTTGATATTACCAGGCAGAGGCAGAAGATGCGGGATCAGGGCAAGCAGGGTAGCACTGTATCTGAAGAGAAAACAGAACAGGATTGTTGAGGTATATAAATTCGAAAACTGCTGTACCATTTAATGGACTTTGAAGAGGGGCTAAATGGATACAGCAGTTTTTTAGTTTCTGTTCACTGGCAGATTGCGGGAATGATTTTTCAAACAGGCTCTATCGAGACGTTGACTGCAGCGATAACAAAATTATTGTTCCATCTGCCGTCCAAGAAACCCGGCAGCAGTCTGCGCCAGAAGCTTTTCGCTGGCACCGGGAATGTCTTTGTCGGTTTTTCCCATGAGGATGACACTGCCAATAGCATCTCCGGCGGCTATGATGGGCTGGATGACCTGGGATGTGGATGGAGCTGGCTGTTCATCCACCACAGGGACTTTGCCACGGTCTTTGGCACTAAGACATTTGGCTTCTCTGTCATTGATAACAGCTTCCAGCTGGCTGCTGATCAATTTTCCAATGAATTCCTTACTTCCCGGACCGGCAGCAGCTACTACCTGGTCGTGTCGGTGATGCAGGAAAGCATGCCGGTGGAATGGGAGAGGGACTCGGCGTATTCTTTTGCAAAAAGGCTAAGCTCTCCGATTGGGGAGTATTTTTTCAGAATGATTTCACCTTCACGGTCGGTGAAAATTTCAAGTGGGGTACCTTCTTTGATTCGCAGGGTCCGACGGATTTCTTTTGGGATGACCACCCGGCCCAGATCATCTATTCTTCTTACGATTCCTGTGGCTTTCATTTATCTGTTCCTCCTGTACTTTATGATGCAATTGTGGGAAACAATTGACTTTTTTAAACACACTATAGAGCTTGTTTGTTTTGTGGGTTTCCATATTTTGTAGTGTATGGATAGTATGTGAAAATATGGGGGAATTATGCGCACGAGATGAGGTAATTTTTTTGCTCGTGACAATAAGAAGGTATCATATTCAACAGTTTTTGAAAGGCAATTAGGCGAGTATGATTGGTTTACATAACAAAAAAATCTTATGAGTTGCCGGCCAGGTTGTGAACGCTACTTCTTGTGCTTGTCACAAGAAGGTTCGTCTTTTTGTGCATCGCAAAGCGCATTACTGTGAATGGAGTGAGCAGTAACGAACGGTGTTACTGTTCACTGGTAGCATTCCGCGAGGCGTTTTTTGTGAACAAAGTTCACAGAAAACCCGAGAATTGCGGCGCGAAATCATGCGAATGCATGATTTCTGTGCATCGCGAAGCGCGTTACTGTGAACGGAGTGAACAGTAACCGAACGGTAATTTCGGAGAAAATTCATGCAAATTATGTATGGTTTACATATGGAAATTATGATAAAATATATTTATGAAGAAAAAAAAGCTTGTTTTTTTAGCGTTTGCAACCATTGCGATTGCATTATTGCTTGAAGCCGGAATTTTAAAGTATGTCAATGACAGTAATACATACAGGATGTCAAAAGTACTGCTGGATCGTGTTATCACCGTGCTCAATAAAAATGATGATAGTGAAAATGGACTCATCGAATCGCTAAAGGACGATTATATAGTAAGAGCAAAGGCTGTATCCTATATTATAGATGCAAAACCACAGGTGGAATATGATGTAGAAGAATTGCAGAAAATAGCAGATTTGATATTAGTAGACGAAATTCATCTGTTTGATAAAAACGGATATATCTACAGTGGTACTTTGCCTAAATACTATGGCTTCAGTTTTGACTCCGGAGAGCAGATGGAATATTTTAAGCCTATGCTTACAGATAAAAAGCTTACCATGTGTCAGGATGTTACTCCGAATACCGCTGAAGGAAAGGAACTGATGTATGCCATTACATGGAACGAAGCCGGTACCAGAATGATCCAGATCGGCATCGAACCAAAGCGTCTGCTTAAAGAACTAAAGCAAAACGAAATCTCCGCTGTAGTAAGTGATATGCCTGTTTATAAGGGAATCGAAATTTTCGTGGCAGACTCTGAGACCAAAATTGTAAAAGGTGCTACGGATTCCAGACAGATAGGTGTGAAACTGGAAGGGCTTGTTGTATCATCTGATAAAAAAAGCGGCGAGACAGATGTCCGACTCATAAGGATAGGTGGAAAAAGCTGCAAATGTTTACTCAGTCAGTATGATAACTATATTGTTGCTGTAACTATAGACAGTTCCTTTTATCGGCAAGGGAATATTTTAGCGGTTCTCATAGTTGGCGTGTATCTTGTATTGGCTTCCTGCTGTATGTTCTACATGCTTTCAAGAGTTATGAAAGAAAAATATGAAAAAGAAAAACTGCTGTACATATCAAACACAGATGAACTAACAAGATGCTTTAACCGACATGCATACGAAGAAGGGATAAACAAGCTTGATCTCCGTGAAGAATGGATATATATTTCCATGGATCTTAATAACCTGAAACACACAAATGATTCTCTTGGACATGCTGCAGGCGATGAACTTATATGTGCAGCGGCCGATTGTATGAGGGAAAGTTTTGGAAAGTATGGAAATGTCTACAGAATCGGAGGAGATGAGTTTGTTGTGATCATCACCGGAAATACAAAGGAATTTCAAAGCATAATAGAAAGCTTTGACCGGCGTGTTGCACAATGGCATGGGAAACTGGTGGATTCTATGACAATCTCATGGGGATATGTTTTCAGTTCTGAGAAAGAATGGGATAACATCTATGACATTGCCAAAGAAGCAGATGAAAGAATGTATAAGAACAAGGAACGCTATTACCAGGAAAGCAAAATAGTCAGACGAAGGTAACAGATTGCGTTTTCCTTATATTTTCAAATATTCTAAATACAACAGAGTTGATTGAAATTCTTTTGGAATAACAAGAACCAGGATGAGACTTGTGCTCAGCCTGGTTCTTAGATTTTTTTCGCTTTTTATTCCTGACCGCCCCAGAAATCTACGGGCTCGTAGTCCTGTAATTTCGCAAGGAACCCCTTCTGCTGAAGTTCTTCCTGAATGGCATCCAGAATTTCTTCGCTTTCGGCGTAGATGGTGTGATAGTGGTAGCCGGAGGTTACATTTTTCAGAAGGCTGGATTTGCCAGTGCTGATTTCCTCCATGTAGGCGCGGATGTCGCGGCGGGATTTGATTCCCATGTCAGCTTTCAGCACGCCGTAGACCTTGTGGTAGACGAATACGTTGCGAATCTGGCCGCCGGCGTCTACGATGGTGCCTAATTCCTCTTCAACCTGATCATCTGTGTGATAAACCTTAAAAACTCTGGAATATTTCCTGTCCTCCTGGAGCAGATAGCCTTTGTTGGTGGAAAAAATGGTAGCTCCGTTGGCACGCAGGAGAGAAATATCCTGGACAATAATCTGGCGGCTTACATTTAATTCCTTAGCTAAGGTACCGCCGGAAACGGGATTATTGCTGGAAGATAGGATATTCAGAAGTTGTTTTCGTCTTTCTTCACCTTTCATTTTTTATCTCCTGTCTGCTGGTTTGTGATGAAAGTTACCTGTTACCGTGTAGAGCCTTTGTCAAACATGTTTTGGGACGTGTTGATGGCGGGAAACAGGTGACTTCCATTCTGATAATTACTGTCGGTGGGGGAGTTCAGCCGAATAGGGCTTACTCCACCGGATGAAGATTCTTCATAGATAAATCCATAATAGGAGCAGAATGTGTAAGTGCTCCGCTTGATACATAATTTACACCCAAACCAGTGAGTCTGGCAATATTTTCTTTTGTTACATTTCCGGAAACTTCAATTTCGGCACGTCCGGCAATGTAGTCGATGGATTCTTTCAGCTGTTCAGTGGTCATATTATCCAGCATGATAATGTCCGCACCAGCTTCTACTGCTTCTTTTACCATATCCAGGTTTTCTACCTCTATTTCAATTTTGCGGACAAAAGGAGCGTAGGCTTTTGCCATGGAGATGGCCTGTTTTACGCCTCCTGCGGCACCGATGTGATTGTCCTTGAGAAGAACGCCGTCGGAAAGATTATAGCGGTGGTTATTGCCGCCGCCTACACGAACGGAATATTTCTCGAAAATACGGTTGTTCGGGGTGGTTTTTCTGGTGTCCAGAAGCTTGATCCCGGTTCCCTCAAGAAGAGCTGCAACCTGGCTGGTGTAGGTGGCGATTCCGCTCATTCTCTGGAGATAGTTGAGGGCGGTTCTTTCTCCGCAAAGGAGCACACGGATATCTCCGTAAATTTTTCCCACAAACTGTTTATTTTCTACGTGGTCTCCGTCTTTTACATAGAATTCAGCTCTGGTGGATGGATCCAGAAGTGTGAAAACACGCTCAAAAACCTGGAGTCCGCAGATGATTCCATCTTCTTTGCAGATAAGATCTACAACGCCTGGAGTGGAATCTGGCATTACGCTGTTGGTGGATACGTCTTCGCTTGTGATATCTTCTTTTAATGCGCTTAAAATGAATGGATCAACATTTAATCCGAGAGTTACCTGATCATACATATAAAAATTCCTTTCTGCCTTCTGGATTTTGACCAAGGGTGATGGCCTGTGTGGCAAGATGGTGATAAGTTTCGGCCAGGGTCTGGATGTCCTGGTATGGGGTGAAGTCTACGTGGGAAGCAAGGTAATCAGCAACTTCGATGGCATTCTGGGGTGAAGCATTCTTAAGATCGTGCTCTGCCATATCCTGCGCTGCCCGTCTTGCGAAAACAAGGCTTTCCAGCAGGGAGTTGCTTGCCAGGCGGTTTTTGCCATGGACACCGTTGCAGGCAGCTTCTCCTACTACATAGAGATTTTCCATGGAAGAACGGCTCTGATAATCCACTTTTACGCCGCCCATGAAATAATGCTGTGCCGGAACAACCGGGATACATTCCTTGAAAACATCATAGCCCATTTCCCTGCAGTGTTCAACAATGTTTGGAAAATGGTGGCGAAGAGTTTCTGCCGGGATGGTGCGCAGGTCTTCCCAGACAAAGTCGGTGCCGTCTTTTGCCATCTGTTCGTGAATTTTCTGGGAAAGAAGATCACGGGGCAGCAGCTCGTTTACGAAACGGTTCATGTTTTTGTCGTAAAGTCTGGCACCTTCGCCACGGACAGATTCGGAAATCAGAAAGCTGCGGTCTTCCGGATGTCTGGTGTAGAAGGTGGTAGGGTGGATCTGCACGTAATCCGGGTTCTGCAGTTCAATATTATGCTTACCTGCAATAGCAAGTGCGTCGCCGGTAAGGTGGCGGAAGTTGGTGGAATGTCTGTAAAGTCCACCTACCCCTCCGCTGGCCAGAACGGTATAGGTTGCAGTAACGGTGTCAAGGGAACCATCTGGACGGCGGATCACAGCGCCGTAGCAGTGGTTGTTTTTTTCCAGAATATCAACCAGGGTGGTGTATTCCAGAAGTTCTACATTGGAAAGCTTCTGGACTTCGCGGAGCAGGGTGCTGGTGATCTCTTTTCCGGTTACATCCTCGTGGAAAATAATACGGTTGGTGGAATGGGCGCCTTCTTTGGTGTAGGCAAGACTGCCGTCTTCATTTCGCTCGAACTGGGCACCGTAAGAAACAAGATCCCTGACAACCTCCGGGGAGGTTTTAATCATGATCTCTACGGATTTTTTGTCATTTTCGTAGTGTCCGGCTTTCATGGTGTCTTCAAAAAAGCTGTCATAGTCGGACTGTTCTTTCAGCATGCACATGCCGCCCTGGGCGAGAAAGGAATCGTTACTGGTAAGGTCGGACTTGGTGATGACGGTGATTTTTTTGTCGCGGGGAAGCTGGAGGGCACAGTAAAGACCGGAGCAGCCGCTTCCTGCGATGAGGATATCTGTTTTCATAATTGATGGTCCTTTTTTCGTGGATAAATTTAGTGTACAGAGAAATTTTGCAAAAGTAATCTGAAGCGCAGGCTTATGAAATTTCTCTGTGAATGATTACAATGGTGCGTGCGGATTCAAATTTTCCGAACGACATGCCCTGTAGTATATCACTAAACTTTACAATTGACAAGATAGCTGTAAACTTTTTTGTTGACAGTGAGGACGGCAGGTAATATAATCCTAAGAAAATGTCCGAAAAGAGTGGAGCTATTAGCAGCCAATGAGGGTAAGAAGATATTTAAGAACACATTCGGGCATACATGGAAAATTAAAGTTCCGGAATAAATGAAAACACAGGAGTGAAAAACGATTATGATGACAACAAGACAGCTGCAGGATGAAATTCTGCGTTTAAAGAAGGAAAAAGATATCTGCATTCTGGCGCATGCATACCAGAGCCATGAGATTCTGGAGGTAGCAGATTACACAGGTGATTCTTATGGACTGAGCCAGCAGGCGGCTAAGGCTCCGCAGAAGAACGTGCTGATGTGTGGTGTAAGATTTATGGCAGAAACAGTAAAAATTCTTTCTCCGGAGAAAAAGGTTTACCTTTCCAATAGCGGCGCAGGATGTCCAATGGCAGAGCAGCTGGATGTGGAGATGCTTTCCGCACTGAAAGAGTCCAATCCGGACTATACAGTTGTAGCTTATATTAATACCACTTCCGAACTGAAAACGATTTGTGATGTGTGTGTAACTTCTTCTTCTGCGTTGAAGATTGTGAACAATATCGACAATGACAAGATCCTGTTTATCCCGGACTGCAACCTTGGCGCATGGGTGGAAAAGCAGGTTCCAGAGAAGACATTTAAGTTTGTTCATGGTGGATGCCCTACTCATCTTAGAATGTCCGTGAGAGATGTGAAAAAAGCAAGAGATGCCCATCCGGAAGCGAAGTTACTGGTTCATCCGGAGTGTCTGCCAGAGGTTTCTGCAATGGCTGATTATATTGGAAGTACTACCGGAATTATGAAATATGCCAAAGAAAGCGATGCCAAAGAATTTATTATCGGTACGGAGAACAGCATTGTTCAGCATCTCCAGTACGAGTGCCCGGACAAGAAATTTTATCCGCTGTCAAAGGACTGTGTATGTCACAATATGAAACTGACAACCTTGATGGATGTCTATAATTGCGTCTGCGGTCAGGGCGGAGAAGAGATCAAGCTGGATGAGAATGTGAGAGTGAAGGCGAAGGCTTGTATTGATACTATGTTGACGCTGGGGGAATAAAGATATTGACATACAGTAGAAGAGATTTTGGTACGAATATCCCAAAATCTCTTCTATAATGTTATGAATTTCTTAATTACTATTCTTTTTTGGTAAAAATAAGTCTGAAAACGTATCTATAATGTCAGCATAATATCTACGACATACAGCCCATTTTCCCAGTGGTTTTGAAAGTAGCCCTGATATTTAGTGACAATGGAGCGGATTACACGCATTCCAATGCCGTGGTTGCCGGAATCTTTTTTTGATGTGATTAGAAGTGGATTGCTTTTTAATACGTCAACTGAGGAACAGTTTTTTATGGAAATATAGAGATACTGGGAATCAGTGTGGATTTGCAGCTGAATGTCGCCATTTTTTTCCTTGCGGCAGGCATCGATGGCATTATCCATAAGATTCATGAGAAGACTGCACAGGTCATTTTCTTCGATGGAAATTTCAGGTGGAAGCTGAACATCTGCCATAAATTTAATATTGGAATCCTTTGCCTCATTTGCTTTTTGAGTCAAAAGATAGTCTACAAATTTGTTCCCGGTATTAAATTCTTCCAGGCGATCATAACGCTGTGAAAGGTTATGCTCTACAAATGTTTCCAGGTCATCATATTTTTTTAGTTGAAGTTCTGCCTGCAAATAAAAAAACAGGTTTTTCATCTCATGCTTATCGCGGCGCAGTTGTTCTACAAGCGCGGCAGAGCGTTCCAGATGTTCCAGTTGAAGTGCCTGTCTTTGATTGAGCATGGAAACCTCCATGAAGTGATCAAAGTTTCGGATCATCAGATAGGAAAGATAATATACAAGTACGATTAAAAAGCACAGCACAAATTCCTGTAAAAGTCCATAAAACGACTGAACCCGGTAACTTCCCCAAATAGAGAAATAAGATAATATCTGAAGTCTGTCTGCTGTATAGATAAGAACTGGTGCGAGAAACATGAAAAACCAGTAGGAATAAGGCTGTACAGATGTACTTTTTAAGGCATGGCGCTTATAGAAAGCAGATACTGCAATGATTGCCAGATAGTATAATAATGCGGAGAAAAAATTAAAACTATATTGGCTTACATAGCTGGAAAGCGTCAGTGAAAAAAGAATACCAATGCAGCCCTTTATGCTGACGAAAGTAAAAAGGCAGGAAACAAAAGTTGTCATAACATTTTTCAAATCGTAGTTCACAAAAAGCAAGGCATATAGCAGGCTACATCCGATTAACATAATGAGATAGAGATTAAATTCATCATAAAACACGTCAAACACATTAAATGGAATGGCAAAAATAATAGTAAACAGAATAATAGAAGCCCATTTGTTTATGTATTTATTTTCTTTAAAACTATAAGCGGAAACTAATGTAACCAGAAGGACGAAAAAAGTGATAACATCTTCCGGCCAGCTGACGATAATGCTTAATATTTCCATAAATAACTCCTCTTAATGCTGCATTTTCAATGAAATAAACTGAGCTCGTGTTTCAGTGATCCGATTTCTGCTTAAAGGAAGAACAGCGCCATTTTCCAATACAATCTGATTTTTTTCAATCCGGGAAATATAGCGGTGATTTACCAGATAGCTTCGATGAGGCTTTATAAATCCCTGATTGTTTAATTTGGTTTCAAAAAGGGAAAGGGTCTGGCGTAAAGAAACAGTTTCCTTGTTAGTGATAACTTTGCAGTGTTTTCCGTTTACTTCAATATATTGAATTTCGTTACAGTGAAAAGAGTAAACGGCAGTGCTTTTTTCTTCCTCTATTGTGATTGCTTTTTCTTCGTTGCGGGTCATTTCATAGATCAGATCACGGGTTAAAGGGGCAAGTTCTTCCAGAAAATGATTTTTGCGGATAAATCGAAACGGTCTCACTTCGAAAGACTGAAACACAAGCTCAGATTTGTTGCTGATAAATACGATCAGGGTTTGCAGACCAAGCTCACGTATTTTTGAGCTTAATTTTATGCCGTTTAATCCAGGCATTTCAATATCCAGAAAAAGAATATCGTAGGTGTTTCCTTTTAGAACAGACTGAAGCAGTGAATTGCCATCTGAAAACTCAGCACAGTCTGTTTGGTAATTGTGCTTTTGAAATGCTTCTATAATGTGAAGCGTCAGGTAATTTCGTATTGCCGCTTCGTCCTCTGCAATTGCAAAACGGACGGATTTGTTGATTACAGAATTCATAAGACCTCCCCATATTTATAAAACGCATTGCGTATTTGAAAAAGTTTCAAATCTTATATTCAGTATAGCACAATCCATTTCCGAACGTCATTGGAATATCTACATTTCAAGCCCTATTTTTACATTTCATGCCCCGTCCGAAACATCTGGAACCCCTATTTGACAATTGGTGCCACACTACTTCCTTTTTGAAAAAAAGTCTGTTATCTTCTCCTATACCAAAAGACATTGGGAAATGCAAAGAAAGAGAGGAAAGAACTATGAAAGAGAAGCTGAGAACAATATTTCTTAGCAGCAGTGTGTCCTTGTTGTGTTTTACATCAAAAGTAAGTGCGGCTGGCTTAGAGGTGCAGACAAGTGACGTAATAACGGTAGTAAAAAACTGTATTCCGTATGTGATCGGAATGCTTGCAGTAATTATAATTGCAATTGCAGTTGCTGTTGCTGCAAAAAAACAGGATTTAAAGAAAAAATTTATGATCAGAAAACAGTGCTTATGTGCAGGAATCCTTTCCTTTGTACTGTCCTTTAACTTAATCTGTAACGGACCCCTTAGTACGTTGCTGGATGTGCTTGTAAATCCGGTAAAAGAGGTTTCAGCAGAGACAAAAGAAGAGGCAAATAACCTGATTACAGATATTGCAGGAGAAGGTTCTGTTCTGTTAAAAAATGATGGAACCTTACCCCTTTCTTCCGACGTGAAAAACCTGAATGTATTTGGCTGGGCGTCTACCAATCCGTGTTATGGCGGAACCGGTTCAGGTGCAGTTGATACATCAAACTGCGTATCACTTCTGGATGGAATCCAGGCAGGTGGATATACTTTAAACCAGACTTTAATTGACATGTATACTTCTTACGCGGAAGCGAGGGGCGAAGCTGGAATGACAGCTGTTGATTGGACTTTGCCTGAACCTACAGCAGATTATTATACAGATGAAATTTTGGATGAAGCAAAAGAATTCTCTGATACAGCAGTGATCGTGCTTTCCCGAATTGGTGGCGAGGGAACCGATCTTCCTACTGACTTTGGAGCAAAAGATGCTGAAGGAAATAAAATTTATACATACAATGATAACAGCAGCGAATACAGCGATTTTGAAGAGGGACAGCATTACCTTGAACTTAGCCAGACTGAGAAAAATATGATAGACATTGTGTGTGAAAATTTTGCTCATGTAATTGTGATCTGCAACAGCTCAAATGCAATGGAGCTTGGGTGGGTAGAGAATTACGACCAGATCGGCAGCGTGATCAGTTGCCCAGGCGCTGGAGAAACAGGTTTCGCTGCACTGGGAAAAATCCTTAATGGAGAAGTAAATCCCTCTGGAAAACTGGCTGACACTTATGTATATGATCTGACAGCAACACCTGCATTCAACAATTTTGGTGATTTCACTTATGAAAATATGAATGAATTCGGCTGGGAAGAGGCCAATCCATTCAGCGGTGAGACAAAGCAGAACGATGTAAACTTTGTCAACTATGTTGAGAATATTTATGTTGGCTATAAATTCTATGAAACAGCATATGCAGAAGCGGAAGCTGGAAATATGGATTTTGACTATGATAAAGTAGTTCAGTATCCATTTGGCTATGGTTTATCTTACACCAGTTTTTCCCAGAAAATCGTAGATTCAAGCGAAACAGATGAGGGAATCAAGCTTACTGTCGAAGTTGAGAATACTGGTGATGTGGCAGGAAAAGATGTAGTAGAGGTTTATTATAATCCGCCATATACCAATGGCGGCATTGAAAAGTCAGCTGCTAATCTGATTGACTTTGGAAAAACAGGTGTGTTAAATTCTGGTGAGAAAGAAACTCTGGAGTTTACTATTAACAAGGAAGATATGGCATCTTATGATTATAAGAACGAAGGCTGCTATGTTCTGGATGAAGGCGACTATGAACTGAGTATTCGTTCAGATGCACATACGATTCTGGATACTGTAGAGTATAATGTGCCTGAAACCATCGTTTATGATGAGGACAATGCAAGAGAATCTGATCAGCAGACTGCAACAAATCAGTTTGATTTTGCAGAAGGAGATGGTGTTGTTTATCTGAGCAGAGAAAATGGCTTCGAGAATTACGATGAGGCAACAGCAGCTCCGATTGATTTCACAATGGATGAGGATAGAAAAGCAAATTATCAGAATATCACCAATTATGATATTGATAGTATGAATGATAATTCAGAGGAAATGCCAACTACAGGCGCTGATAATAAAATTAAGCTTGGTGCCCTCAGAGGAAAAGATTATGATGACGAAATGTGGGACAGCCTTTTGGATGAGCTTTCTATTGAGGATATGACCACATTGATTGCAGGCGGTGGTTATCAGACAACTGCAATTGATTCCATTGATAAAGCAGCAACAACGGACAATGATGGTCCGGCAACTATTTACAACAACTATACGGGAGCAACCGGAAGTGCATTTACAACAGAGGTTATGCTTGCAAATACCTGGAATAAGGATATTGCTTATGAAATGGGTAAGAGCGTAGGAAAAGAAGCAGACGAGATGGATGTTTCAGGATGGTATGCACCTGCAATGAATATTCACAGAACTGCTTTTGGCGGAAGAAACTTTGAGTACTATTCAGAGGACAGCGTACTTTCTGGAATTATGGCAGCAAATGAGATCAAAGGTGCTGATGAGTATGGCGTATACAGTTATGTGAAGCATTTTGCCCTGAATGACCAGGAGACAAACCGAATTTACCAGCTTTGCCTGTGGAGTACAGAGCAGGCAATCCGAGAGACTTATTTGAAGGCATTTGAGATTGCTGTAAAAGAAGGTCATACAGGTGCAGTAATGGATGCACATTGTTTTATTGGTGATAAGTGGGTCGGCGCAAGCAGTGAGCTGAATAACACAGTCCTTAGAGATGAGTGGGGCTTCCAGGGCTTTGTTTCTACAGATATGTTTGCTGGATATGGCTATTATGATGCGGATATAGCAATCCGTTCCGGTGTGGACAGTATGTTGAATCCAATGAATTCCCCAGACGCAACTGTAACGGATACACAGAGCGCTACTTCTGTGAATGCAATGCGTAAAGCCTGCCACAACATTTTATACACAGTGGTAAACAGCAGAGCATATAATGAGGAGAATGCATATTTTATGGTTCTTTGGAAGAAGATCCTGATTATGCTCGATGTGTTGGCAGCAGTTATTCTTGTTGTGATTGAGATACTTACAGTGAGAAAATATCGTAAGATCAAATAAAATGTTTTAATAATGATAAGGTCCTGCACCTGTGGAGAAATCTTCAGGGCAGGATCTTTTGTGCTTCCACAGCAGAAGGAATTCGGCAAAATGGGGGAATAATACCCACATCAACATTGTAACCGCGCATGCGAAGCTCATTATAGATGACATTTTCCATAGAATGAGTCTGTTCAAACTGGCGGAAATTGATCCTTGCATTGCGGAGTCCTAAATCTGTAAAATAATATTTTTTCGGCGTTTCGATATATGCTTTTCCCTTAATGTTATAACGACCGGCTGCTTCAATTAGAAAAGAATCTTCAAAATAATCCAGATATTTCTTTATAGTACTGGAAGTTATTTTGGATTTTTTTACTGTTCTGAAGGTGTTTTTCAGTTTTTCATCCATATTGTCTTTTCGGAGATAACCGTTTAGAACGGATTCGAAACAATCCAACATTTGCACTTCGTCCAGGAGAAGATAATACATTTTATCGTCTACAATCTGAGTACGAATGTAAGCCATAAATTTCTCTGAATCTACACCTCCTTGTAGAAGAGATTTTTGGTAATATATGTAAAATCTCTTTTAGAAAGTTCGTGCTTCGCTGAAAGATAGCCAGCCGTTTCGGCAGACTTTTTTCTTCATCTGCAACTGTCATCATACGTTTTCACACAAAGCAAAAGACTATAGTTGCAGGAAACTTGCAAAAAAGAACTGCCAAAATGGAAAAATAACCTAAAATTGAAGGAAATAATTGGTAGTAATTACATATTGCAAATAGAGTATGGTGAGATATATTATAAGCACATCAGATGAATTTAATAATAAAAAAGAAATATCTGCTAAAAAAATGGAGCTTATCTGTTGAAAATAAAAAAATGGTATGATGAATTCAATATATTCACAAAACGCTCATGTCTATTGTTAGACGGGATTTTCGTAGTGAATTAAGTGGTGAAAAAGGAGAAAGCATGAACACAGTATTAGAAAAAATCAGAAAAATGGGAATTGTACCGGTTGTAGTAATTGAAAATGAGAAAGATGCAGTGCCGCTGGCAGATGCTCTTTGCAATGGCGGACTTGCCTGCGCAGAGGTAACTTTCAGAACTGCAGCAGCAGGAGAGGCTATCCGTCTTATGAAAGAGGTACACCCAGAGATGCTGGTTGGTGCAGGAACCGTACTCACTGTGGATCAGGTAGACCGTGCTGTTCAGGCTGGCGCTGAATTTATTGTAAGCCCTGGTTTTGACCCGGAAATTGTCGATTACTGTATTAAGAAAAAAATCCCGGTGCTTCCAGGCTGCATTACACCATCTGAGGCTGCACAGGCAGTACGCAGAGGACTTTCCGTAATCAAATTTTTCCCGGCGGAGCAGGCTGGCGGACTGGCATTTATCAAGGCAATGGCAGCACCGTATACTTCCTTAAGCTTTATGCCAACAGGCGGAATCAATCCAGAGAATGTAAAAAAGTATCTGGAATATGACCGCATTTTTGCCTGTGGAGGAAGCTGGATGGTAAAAGGAAAACTGATCACAGAAGGCAGGTTTGATGAAATTGAGAAGCTGACCAGAGAAGCAGCAGAAATCGTAAAGAATATAAGAGGATAATAAAATGGGAAAAAAATTTGACATGCTGGCATTAGGCGAAGTGCTTCTTCGTTTATCACCAGAAGGAAACGAGCGTTTAACCCAAGGCACCAGATTTGAGAAACAGCTGGGCGGGGCAGAATTAAATGTAGCTGTTGGCGCAGCCAACCTGGGGCTTACTACAGGTATTATCTCCAAGATTCCATCTCATGCCATTGGAAATTATGCGAAAAGGGAGATCAGAAGAAACGGTGTTGACACGGATTACCTGGCTGGAGATGACAGTGCAGATTCCAGACTGGGAATTTACTATTACGAATATGGCGCAGATCCTCGTAAACCGCAGGTGGTTTACGACCGCAAGTATTCTTCTGTGAATAAATTATCTTTAGAAGATTTTCCAGAAGAAATGTATGAAAATACAAGATGCTTCCATACCAGCGGAATCACCTTGGGACTTGGCGGTCCGGTAAGGGAAAATGCCATTGAAATGATGAAAAAATTCAAAGAAAAAGGTGCACGGATTTCATTTGATGTAAACTTCAGAGGAAATCTGTGGACCGGAGATGAGGCAAGAGATTGCATTACAAAGATTTTGCCTATCGTAGACATTTTTTTCTGTTCAGAATCCACAGCTAATCTTACATTTGGAAAAACAGGGGACATAAAAGAAATCCTGAAAAGTTTTTCTGATGAATACGATATCGCTGTGGTTGCAGCAACCCAGAGAATCGTGCATAGTCCAAAGTCTCATACTTTTGGTTCCGTAATTTATGAGAAAAAAACAGACAGCTATTATGAAGAAAAACCTTATGAGAAAATTGAGGTTGTAGATAGAATCGGAAGCGGAGATGCGTATATTTCCGGTTTCTTATACGGATTATTAAAAGAAAATGGAAACTGTCAGGATGCGTTGGAGTATGGAAATGCAGCCAGTGCTATGAAAAATACCGTCAGTGGGGATATGTTATGGACAGACCCTCAGGAAATTCAACAGACAATCGAGATGCATCATAGTATAGGACAGGATTTTGAAATGAAGCGTTAGATAGCCAGTAGAGCGTGTTTGAAAAATTATTCCCGCAATCTGCACGCCCCACTTTGCGGTATATCCAGAGCAGGAAAAGATTAATTACGCTTTAAAGCAGCCGGAACACCTGCTCGGCAGTGGCAGTCATATTGGCTTTTGCAGTGGCTGAATCCATAGCTTCCGCAAGTGTGCAGATATTTCGTAAAATTGGGAAAAAAGCATCAATTCCCTCTTTATTGCAGGCGGCTGCTTCCTTTGTGACACTTCCGGCAAATGCGATAACCTTTGCATGGTGTTTTTTTGCCAGTTTCGCCACGCCTACAGGGGCTTTTCCCATGGCTGTCTGAAAATCCAGGCGGCCTTCACCGGTGACTACCACGTCCGCATCAGAAAGTTCCTGCTCCAGTCCTACAGCATTCAAAATCAGTTCGATCCCAGGCGTCAGCGTCGCCCCCAGGTAGGAGAGAAAGGCGAAGCCAAGCCCTCCGGCAGCACCGGCACCAGGGGTATTGCAGTAATCCGTTCCCAGAGCTTGGGAAGTGATTTGCGCAAAATGTGCCATATCTTTATCTAATTGCTTTTTCTGATTTTCTGTCACACCCTTTTGCGGACCGTAAACATATGTGGAACCAATTTCACCGCAAAGAGGGTTATTCACATCGCATGCCACCTGAATATGAGCTTCTCTTAAAAGCGGATTCAGGCCGGAAATGTCGATTCTGGAAACCTTCGCCAGTGCCTGTCCGCCTTCGCCTGCATCCACATCATTTTCATCCAAAAAACGTACGCCAAGAGCTTTTAACATACCGATGCCGCCGTCGTTGGTGGCGCTTCCGCCGATTCCAATGATAAAATTGCGGCAACCCTTTTGGAGGGCATGGTTTATCATTTCGCCCACACCGTAGCTGGTAGCAAGAAGAGGATCCTTTGCATCATCTGGAACCAGTGTGATTCCGGCAGCGGAAGCCATTTCCATGACAGCGGTATTGCTGTCTTTCAGATATCCATAATGAGCCTTGACCGGAGTGTGCATGGGTCCGGTGACGGTCAGATCGATCCGCTCTCCGTTCATGCCTTCGATCAAGCGTCCGTAGTGCCCTCTCCGCCGTCTGCGAGAGGTTTTACGATGACTTCTGCATCCGGCTTTGCCCGAAGAACTCCTTCCCTGATGGCCATTCCGGCTTCTATTGAGCTTAAGCTTCCCTTTAAAGAATCAATTGCGATGACAACCTTCATATGAAAAAATCCCCCAAAAAATAAATGGTAAAATATGTTGCGAAAAGATTCTTAATCTTATGTCTGTTTAAAGAATAGACCGCCTGGATTGTGGAGTCAAGTAGAAAAAAGCAAGAATTTTTGTATGGAGTTTTTATCAGATAATGATAAAATAGTAATATCTGTCTAGAAGGGAAAATATACATGGGAGGTTAAGACAATGAAGATAAAAACAGTTGCAGTTCTTGGCGCAGGTGCGGTTGGGTCTTATGTGATATGGGGGCTTTCCAGGCGGAAGGATATCCGGCTGGGAGTTCTTGCAGAGGGTAAGCGTGCGGAGAAATTGAAAAAAGGCTGCACGATCAATGATGAGGTTTATCATCCGGAAGTATGGACACCCCAGGAAGCAAAAGGGATAGACCTGCTGATCGTGTCTTTGAAATATGGAGCGCTGCCAGGTGCAATGGACAGCATCCGCCAGGTTACAGGAGAGAATACCACGGTCATGAGTCTTATGAACGGCGTGGACAGTGAGAAATTGATTTCCGATGAAATTGGAGCTTCCCATGTGATCTATTCGGTAATAAAAGTTGCTTCCCATAAAGAGGAAAATGGATATTGTTTTAACCCGGAAACCACCATTGGCATTATTTTCGGAGAGCCTTGCGCACCCTATGACAGTGAACGTGTGCAGGCCATTGAGGCTCTTTTTGCAGATACCGGACTGCATTATCGCTCTACAGAATATATCAGGGAAGAAATGTGGAGCAAATTCCGGCTGAATGTATGCAATAATCTGCCCCAGGCAATTCTAGGGGCAGGAGTTGGCTGTTACCAGGACAGCGTTCATATGAAAGCAATCAGCGACGGACTTAGAAGAGAACTGGAAGCCATTGCTTCTGCAAAAGGAATTGATATAAGTAAGGCTGCTGCATCCTCTGGACATGGAAGTGCCGTTCCCCCATCAGCCAGATATTCCACACTGCAGGATCTGGATGCGGGACGCCATACGGAGATTGATATGTTCTCAGGCGCGTTGGTCCGCATGGGGCGGGAACTTGGGATTCCTACGCCGTATAATGAATATACCTATCATATGATAAAAGCTTTGGAAGAGAAAAATGATGGGAAGTTTGACTATAGCAAAGAGGATGGAGAAGTAACCTGTTCCAGGTAAAGAATTACGGCTATTGAGAGGCGCAAAAATGAACGATAAATGGCTTGATTTTGCAATCCGTATTCAAAGCATCGGATGCACTCTCTTGTATCCACAGAGGCGGCTGGAGTCGAGAAAGCACATGAAGAAAAATGACGACATTATTGCATTTGTTAAAACAAAATGTTCGTAGTTTTTTGAGTGATTATAGAAGAATGGAAGAGACTGGAAATTTGAATTCTGGTCTCTTTTTTTATATCTTCAAATCTGTAACAAGGTGTAAATATTTAGATATGCTCATAGAAGGGAGAATTGGAACCAGAGCAGGTTCGGAACATTATGGACAGCATGATAAGAAAATTGTATGACATGGAACTGGAAGAACAGGGACGGAGCGACTGGCAGAATGGAAGCATTGCAGAAGAGGGGAAAAGATATCTGAAAGAACATTTTTTGCTGGATATTTCAGAATATGATGTGATCATAGGATATCGGGCGGATGATTCTTATTTTTCGTTTGCACAGGATTTTGTGGCAGGGGTAATCTCGTTACAGAAGCTTTCGGAAGCTATGCAGCTTGGGAAACTTGGTGAGCAGATTGTGTTGAAAAGTCCGCAGGCATTTGAAAAAATCCAATATGTAAAAAGTGAACCGGTTGACATGCAGGCGTACTATATAAAGAAAATAGAGCGGGAGCGTGCCGCCAGAAAAGAATATCGAATGAGTAAACGACAGAAAGCAGATTTAAACGAACTGTTTATATTGGATATTATGCGAGAGGAAATGGAAAATGATGATCCACGCTTATTCTGAAGATTATTTGAATAATGCACAAAAAATACTTGGAGATATGATGGATTATGCGGTAAATACGTATGAGTTTTCTCCGAATCAGTTTTATGAGATGTTTCTGGTATCGGATGTGTCAATGCAGTTTCAGACAGGAAATCCGACTTATGTGGCAGGAAAGACCGGGTGTGAACTGGTAAAAGAAGTAATTCGGAAATCAGGTCTGTTGATTCCAGAACTGGAAGATGAAATGTATCTGGATAAATCTCCGGAGTACTGGTGTGGTTGGGCACTGGCCTATTATCAATGGTACACAGGGCGAAGCTTCATGAAAATCTATCATGCGGTCTCAATCGAAGAGATTTTAAACATGTATCCAGTTTATCACGAAATGGATATTTCCAGATTTGTAGAAACCATAAATGAAAAATGGGATCAGTACTATGTGGAAACCAATTTGAAGCGGCTTCGGATGTTATCCGGTCTGTCCCAGAGCGAGCTGGCAAAGAGGAGTGGTGTGGCACTTCGTCAGATCCAGCTTTTTGAACAGCGTCAGAGGGATATCAACCATACAAGGGCGATTGATGTGTTAAGTCTGGCAAGAGAAATCGGCTGTAAAAGTGAAGAACTGCTGGAAATTTAAAAGATGTAGTAATACGAAAAAAGGGGATGTGAAATAAGTCCCCGCGCCGCAACTCTCGGGTTTTCTGTGAACTTTGTTCACAAAAAACACCTCGCGGAATGTTACCAGTGAACCAATGGTATTTAGATAATGCAAACAATACTTGATGAAATTCCATGTTAAACGATGCTGTAGGCTTCAAACATAGTTGAAAGCTTGATTGCCAGTAAATAAACTATTTATTTTCAACGACAAATAAGATGATGTGATTTTATTAAAAGGAAGAGTTTCGCCGGCGGATATGAATATGGCGGTAGAGGAAGCAAGAAAGTTTACACTGGATATATGTGAACAGTTTTGGTAAGGTGAAAGATTTAATTATTTAAAGTTTTTGACTTTAAACCCTAAAAGTACTTGCGCTTAAAGGTTAATATGGGCTATACTATTATGGTATCTGTCCGGGAATCAGGCTGTTGTAGATGACGTGAGCAGCATGTATCCCGGATGTTGTGAGTATGGAAGAGGGTTTAAAGTATGATAGTTACTCTGATTGAGAAAGTATATAGTTTTCTGTGGGGAGATCTGGTGCAGATTCCACTGCCGGGCGGCAGCACTCTGGGGATTTCGCTTCTGATTATATTACTGATTCCTACAGGAATTTATTTTACGGTTCGGACGCGTTTTCTGCCGATTCGCCTGTTCCCGGATATGGTGCAGGCACTGGTTGAGAAGAAACAAGAAAAAAACAGTCTGTCTTCATTTCAGACACTGATCGTTTCGACGGCAACTCGTGTCGGTATGGGAAATCTGGTCGGTGTTGTTGCGGCAATTTCGGCAGGCGGCGCCGGTGCGGTTTTCTGGATGTGGGTGACGGCAATTATCGGTTCATCAACAGCTTTTATTGAAGCGACACTGGCACAGCTTTATAAAGAAAAAGATCCGCTGTACGGAGGTTACCGCGGCGGTCCGGCGTATTATATTCATGCATATGTAGAAGAAAAACAGAAGAAAAAGAGAAACAAAGTGGTGATTTCTGTGTTGTTTGCAATCTCCGGTCTGATCTGCTGGTGCGGTATCAGTCAAGTGATCAGCAATTCTGTTGTTTCTTCATTTAAAAATGCATTTTCCATTCCGCCGATCTATATGACGGTAGTACTTGTTGCTGTGGCTGCTGTGATAGTGCTTCGTAAAGATGCGACAGTTAAGATCCTGGATATGGTAGTGCCGGTCATGGCGGTATGCTATTTTGCAATCACGATTCTGATCATTGTGATGAATCTTGGAAGTTTGCCGGGTGTTTTTGCAAGAATTTTTGAGGAAGCATTTGGATTCCGACAGGCAGCAGCCGGCGGTTTTGGCGCAGTCCTAATGAATGGAATCAAACGTGGACTGTTTTCGAATGAAGCAGGTTCCGGATCTGCTCCGTGTGCGGCAGCAGCGGCAGAATGTGACCAGCCGGTCAAAGCCGGATTGGTACAGGCGCTCGGGGTATTTGTGGATACGATCGTGATCTGCAGCTGTACAGCATTTATCATGCTGCTTGCGCCGGAAGAAAAAGTTACAGGACTTTCCGGAATGGATCTTCTGCAGACAGCAATGGAACATCATCTTGGCCGTTTTGGTGTGATCTTTATTGCGGCGACGCTGTTTTTATTCAGTTTTTCGACGTTTCTGGGCATCCTTTTTTATGCGAGATGCAATGTTGCATATCTTTTCGGAGATAACTGGGCTTCACAGACTGCATACAAAGTACTGGCGCTTGTGATGCTGTTCATCGGCGGCCTTGCAGCATATACATTTGTGTGGGATCTTGGTGATGTTGGAATCGGACTGATGACGATCTTTAATATCATCATTCTTTACCCACAGGGTGAGAAGGCTCTGAAAGAACTGAAAGAATACGAAAAAGAAAAAAGAAAATGAAAAGACAACGGTGCAGGCATCATCGCGGACGTTCAAATCAAATGGCAGAACCTATATGGAAAAGCATAATGACAATACACTTAATACGGTATTGTATCAAAAAGTTTCCGGACGTTACAAACAGGTTGCGAAATCGTCAAGATATCTCATCTACAGATTTTCTTATGGAAAGAAATTGTATTTTTCAAGTGCTGACGATGAAGGAACAGGTATTACCTGCACATATACGAAAGGCAAAAATGGATTTAAACTTGAACGAAGCAAGATGGTACTGACAGAACGCAGTGGAAGATATGCAGTCGGATATATCTGTATGATCGTGTATACAATTTTATGATCCCGTTTGTGGATGTTGTTTACGACGGGGATGATTATGAATTTGAAATTTCCCTTGAGCCAAAGGATCCGTGCTGCTTTGGATTTAAAGTAGTATATCATAACGGTTCATTTTTACTCCTGCAGAATATTGAGTCAATAGACATCTCCTGTGTCCCGGGAATGGAATATATTGAAAACGATGAAGAACTGTATGACCGTGAACCGTTTACGGTAGAAGTTGGAAATACAGAAGACATTGATAAAATCGCAGATATTCTCCGTGAGCTTGGAGACCATTATCTGGAAGAAGATGTAGCATCTATTCCGTTATCACTCACTGCTTATATGAAAGTCACATCTTTTAATCCAGTTGTATATGAAGTTTGCTACATGGATAAAGAAAGAAAACAGAGGACAGTAGAAGAGGAGAAACTTCGAAAAGAAGCAGTACAGGAACTTCTGATATACCAGGGGTAATTTTCGAACATTTTTTGGGGATGTGAAAAAACTCAATCGAGTTTTTTCACACCTCCTTTTCACGTTCAAATATATCAGAGAAAGGAGCTATGCCAATGGATTTTTCATGGGAGCTGTTATTTGAGCTGCTGGGTAAGGTTGCAGATACAATCGGTAATGTTCTCGGCGGTACAAAGAAAGATTAAATTAAGGTAAATGCAAACAGGAGGTGATGAAACGTGGGAAAAACTACGGTAATGCAGGAGGTACGGCAACTCTATTGTATTTATAAGATACAGCTAAGAGAAAGGAAAGCACCTGTATATCAGCGGATCAGCGGTACAGGGCAAAGGCGCTAGAGAATGATAAAAGAGGCTGAACGCTATCTGGACTATGCGCGGGTTGATTGGGAGTATAGGAAATGAGCTAAAAGTGATGGAGAAGAGAACAAAAAATATTTTCGAGTAAAGATCAATCGAATACCACCATATTACCCTATAAACGCAGCTTACGACTTTGAAGAGGATGTGTGGGCTTACTCAGACAAGGGAGCAGAAAATAAAGTAAAAGGGCAGTATAAGAAATGTTACGGAAGCCATGTTATAGAAGTGTCTAAGGCTGATTTCCGTGGAGACAAAAAAGTTGTGATGTAAGAGAAGAAGAGAAAATTCTATGTTCAATTACTACTGGGGATGTCGAAATGAGGTATTAATCGACATCCCCTTTTGGGGTGCTAGAACAAATGAAGAATTCTAAAATTTATGAATGGAATTGACTAAGAAGTTGAAAGTATAGACATTAAATGATATAATTTTCATATATAACAACAGGAGGTGCGTATTATGTTTGCTATGCAGGAAACTATCAGACCATCAGCGGATTTAAGAAATCATTATAATGAAATCTCAAAGCAGTGCCGTGAGGGAAAAGAAGCTGTTATCATAACTGTAAATGGAAGAGGCGATACAGTGTCTCTGTCCTATGAAGAGTATAAGAACATGAAATCAAGAATAGAATTGCTTGAAATCCTTACTGAAGCAGAAGATGATGTAAAGAATGGTCGCGTTGCGCCAATCAGTGAAACATTTGATGATTTACGTGCTATGCTGCAGGAGGGCTGAGTTTGAAATACAATATTGTTCGTACTGATACCGCAGATGCTGGTCTGCGAAAGATTGTATTATATATTGCACAAAATTTCGGCAATGATGTGGCACTGAAAAAGTTAGACGAAATAGAAGATCGTATACGACAGCTGGGAGAAAATCCAGATCTTGGAATTGATCCAAGATACCTGGTATTAAAGCGTCAGGGCTATAAGGTATTGATTCTTGAAAAAGACCTTGTATTTTATAAAGTTAATGAAGCCCGAAAGGAAGTTATTATATATGCTGTCGTAGACCAGAGACAGGATTATTTGAACATTATCCGAGGGCTGTGAGGCAAACGCCGAAATATAACTGACCAAGTAAGTCAATTAAGGTTCGCCTTCGGACAGAAGAATAAGCGGTGGGAGTACTAAAATGGATTTGTGCACTTGAAGTGTGGAAACTGTCTTGATTATGAGACGAAAATATCACAAAAGTAAACATAATTTTTTGTGCAAAAGGTAGAAAAAGTAGAATTTTGTCGATTTTTAGCTGATTTTCTTCATTTTTCCTGTTTTCAGCACCTTTTGGCAGCAACGTCATTTTAAATTGACCTATAATCGTTCCCAAATTGACCTATCACATCTGAAAACCACCGAAAATGTAGTAAAAATCAGTAAGCCAAATAAGGAAAAAATCGCCTTTCAGAGCCACGAAAAAGCGTTTCAGAAAAAATTTTAAAAGTCCCGCAAAGCCAGTAACTACACGCCTTCCGGGACTTTCATAACATGAAAAAAGCACCTCATCCGAGGTGCTCCACTTAGCAGGGCTACAAGGATTCGAACCTTGAAATGACGGAGTCAGAGTCCGTTGCCTTACCATTTGGCGATAGCTATGTGTCTTAGCAAGTCGTTTCTCGCTTGCGACATGTTGTATTATATATCAATGCATATATAAAAGTCAACCCCTTTTTTCAAATTTTTTAAAAATTTATTCAATTTCTGTGAAGCATTGATTTTTCGGGGAAAAATTAAGATTTCGCTTTTCTTTTTCCTGTGCATTTTGAGATGAATGTGTTATAATCAAGCAAAATATACGAAATCGCATAGGTCGCTGGCGGGAAGCTTTTGGAGTTTTTTTCGACACACTCTAAGGTAGTAGTGCCAGAAACTTTTTTACTTTATAAGAAATTACTTCGCTTTGTTCCTGTGAGTCTATGGTTACCGTATAAAATTTTTATAATTAAACAGCCTGTCTGGAGCCTGTTTAAAATTATTCAGGTAATTGGTTCTCAGACTGGCCTCATTAATAAGGAGAATAAACATGAGAGCAAATAACCTGACTCTGCTCACGGATCTCTATGAACTTACCATGATGCAGGGGTATTTTAAGAACCCAACTGACCAGACTGTCGTATTCGACATGTTTTACCGTGATAACCCATGCGGAGGCGGTTTTGCTATCTGTGCAGGACTGGAGCAGGTAATTGAATATATTGAGAATCTGAGATTTACAGACGCAGATATCGAATATCTTCGCGGTCTTTCCATTTTTGAGGAGGATTTTCTGGAATATCTTCGCTCCTTCCATTTTACCGGCGATATTTATGCCATCCCGGAAGGCACTGTTATTTTCCCAAGAGAGCCAATGGTGAAAGTGGTAGCACCGATTATGGAAGCTCAGCTTGTGGAAACTGCGATTTTGAACATTATGAACCATCAGAGCCTGATTGCTACTAAGGCAGCACGTGTCTGCTATGCGGCGAAAGGTGACGGAATCATGGAGTTCGGTCTTCGCCGTGCCCAGGGACCGGATGCCGGTATTTTTGGAGCCCGTGCAGCTGTGATCGGTGGTTGTGTCGGAACATCCTGTGTGCTTACTGGTCAGATGTTTGACGTGCCAGTGCTTGGAACCCATGCACATTCCTGGATCATGAGCTTCCCGGATGAGTATACTGCATTCAAGACATACGCAAGAATGTACCCGGATGCATGTATCCTTCTGGTAGACACTTACGACGTGCTGAAATCCGGTGTTCCCAATGCAATCCGTGTATTTGAGGAAATGCGGGAGGAGGGAATCCAGCTGAAAAAATATGGTATCCGTATCGACAGCGGTGACCTTGCTTACCTTTCCAAAGAGGCATATAAAATGTTATCGGCAGCTGGTTTTGATGATGCGACCATTTCTGCATCCAGTGACCTTGACGAATATCTGATTGAGAGCCTGAAAGCCCAGGATGCCAAGATCAATTCCTGGGGCGTTGGAACACGTCTGATTACTTCCAATGATAATCCGGCATTTGGTGGTGTATACAAGCTGGCAGCAGTGAAAAATCCTGAGACAGGTGAATTTGTTCCGAAGATCAAGCTTTCTGAGAACACCGCTAAGGTAACAAACCCTGGAAATAAGACAGTATATCGTATTTACAGCAAGTCCACAGGCAAGATTAAAGCTGATTTGATTTGTCTTGCTGACGAAAAGCTGAACCCAGATGAAACTATGGTAGTATTTGACCCGGTTGACACCTGGAAAAAAACTAAGATTCTGGGTGGTACTTACGAGGTTCGTGAGCTTCTGGTTCCGGTTATTAAGGAGGGAAAACGCGTTTATACGTCTCCTTCAGTAATGGAACTTCGCGCAATCTGCCAGAAGGAACAGAGCACTCTCTGGGACGAGTCCAGACGATTCTCCAACCCACAGAAGGTTTATGTGGATCTTTCTCCGAAGCTTTTTGAGGTGAAGAGAGAGCTGATTGAGGAGATGAGCCGTAAGGATCTGGAGTTTGAGGAAGAGTAATTTAATAAGAAAATAAAGTAAGTCTAAATGGGGCGATGTATCAGCGGAAACGATACATTTGCCCCATTTTTTGTTGAAATTAACCAGAAAAGTGCAGAAAAAAACATAGTGTACAGAATGTAAAAATGGTAAACTGTAGGAAAGAAAATTTTTTACAGGAGGAGTGTATGAAAAAAAGGAAATCCATTGGTTTGTGGGTGGGAATCTGTCTTCTGCTTCTGGGAATACTGGGCAGTGTAAATGTTTTTGCTGCAGTGACAGAGGGAAAGGCAGGGGAAATACTTACTGGGGAGTATGCAGTGATTATTAATACGGATACATCTGATTCGAGGAGTGCAGGCACACTGATCTTTGATGACAGTGGAAGTACTGCGTCAGTTTCAAGTGGAAGTGAGCTTCCCGCAGCTCAAAGCCTGGCCGGGCTGAATGCAGGGAGCACCAGCTCAGTCACTGCGTTGAAGGAAAAAAGCGCTATTTCGTCCATTACATCAGCAGATGAGACTGACGATGGTATATCCGTCCAGGCAGCGACTACCACTTATGCAATAGGAGAAGAGAAATATATTTACAGAAGCAATGGCAGCGGCAAGACCTATATATGTATTGGGATTGGTGAACATTGCTATATCTGGATGGACAAAAATATGAAAGCGGATTATGATGCCGCTGGAAAAACATCTCTCATAGCATCAGACATGGCGAGCATTTATGACAGACAGCCCTATCAAATCCTGAAAACACTGGCAGGAGGCGATCTTCCCTGGGAAGATGGATCCGGCAAACTCTCTATTGTGCTGGAAACCTTAAGCGGCGCAAGTGGTCAGTTTCAGTATGATGAGGGAATTACAGCAATCCATATCAACACTCCGGCGGCAGCATCCTATGTCTCCGGTGAAATGACCAGAAGAAACGGTCTGCTGGTTCACGAGGGACAGCACGCAGTATTCTGGCTGAAAACAAAATTCAATGCCTCCGAGAAATATATGTGGATAAACGAAGGTCTTGCAGTAACGGTCATGGATTATCTGTGGGGCGGTACGGACACAAATGGCTGGATGAACGGAATTGCAGGAAGTACCGCTATTCGTAACGGCTCTTCCTTGATGTATAAGAGTTATCGCGATGATATTGCCCAGGACTATGGAATGCCATACCTGTTTGTCAGATACGTAATTGACCGTATGGCAGGAAGCTATGAGCCTATGGCTGTGTTGCCGAGATTTTATACAGTAGATGCTTCCTCCCTTACCTGTGAAGCTTATCTGGAGAAGGTAACAGGAATTCCGTTTAAAACACTTCTTTCAGATTTTTATACAGCTGTGGCAGCAGGAGAAGCTTCTGGTGTATACAGTTTTCCAGGCGATCGGATAGCGGCAAAAAAGGCATCTGCATTTCCGGTATTTTCCGGAGACAGTGGCTCAAAATATTCCATTCCGGCAGCTTCCGCGATCCTTGTGAAACTGAAGGATGGAAAATTTACAGTCCCATCTGATGGGGAAAGCGGAATTGTTTATCGTGTAATAGGAAGCCGGACTTCATCTGTGAAACCGGCTGGCGGAAATGGTACAAGCAGCAGTCCTTATCAGATCGATTCTCTGGATGATCTGAATTTGATCGAGGAAAATCAGGGTGCATATTATCAGCTGACCTCAGATATTCAGACACAGGGAAGAATTAATTTTACCATCTCTTATTTTGGTGGAACGCTGGATGGAAACGGACATACGATCTATGGATTGAAAAAGCCTTTGATAGCCATGAATCAGGGGAAAATCAGGAATCTGCGCGTAGCTGCAGATTTTGATGATGATATGCAGAACGTGCAGGGAGTCATCACACAGTACAATGAAGGAAATATTGAAGACTGTATGGTGACAGGAACAATCAGCGGATATATGGGCGGAAACGGAGCTGTTGTATATCCGGAATTTGGCGGAATTGCAGGTGAAAATGCACTTGCCGGAATTATTTTTGGCTGCACATCAAAGCTGAATGTTAATTTGACAATGGCTCCTATGAAAAGCTGGGTAGGTGGAATTGCAGGTCTGAATATAGGTACTATAAGCAAGTGTGTCAGCACCGGTACGATTCGTGTTACCCAGACAAACGGAAACGAATATCCGGTCTATGTTGGCGGAATTGCGGGAGAAATCCAGAAGTTTGGAGGCATGGGCGGTGTGCTCAAAGAATGCCTCCATGCAGGAAAAATCACAGTAACTGCAGCAAACAACCGTGTAGGACAGATGTGTGGAACTGCTGCTGATAATGTACTCAGCTCTTCTTACGGTTTAAGCGGACATGTGCTGAACTGTTATGGAAAGAGTGGAGAGGGGAATCTTGTAGGCGGAACTGATGCTTCCATTGGAACAGGTGGACTTCTCACAGAGGCACAGATGAAAGATCCCAAATCTTACGTGGGCTGGGAGTTTGGAACTGACTGGAAGATTTCAGAGGATGGTTTGCCAGAGCGGGTGGAGAATCCGGAGATTACTTCATTGGAGGTAAAAAACAACTGGACTTCCTGCTACGTGGGAGAAAAACCGTGGTATTGGGGCAGGCTTTTGATAAATGGTACAACTTATTCTGAGATTACAGCCGATATGATAAGCGGCTTTGACAGTTCTGCTGAAGGAACTACTCATGTTTATGTAGAATATAAGGGGAAACAGGTTGGCTATTCAATGGAAGTTGTTGCGCCGAAAACCAGTGATATCAGCAGCATTGTAATATCAGGACAGCCGAAGAAATCTTATGTGGAAGGAGATATATTTAATCCATCCAGAGCCAGCATGTATGCAACGATTGGTGATCGTGCAGCTTATATTTACAGTGGATTTACCTATGACAAAACAGGCCCACTGAAAACCTCGGATACTAAGGTTACTTTTGATTACTTTGGAGTAAAAATACCGTGGGCGATTACGGTTGCAGCGAATGCACCAGCGGCCTTGACTATGCTTGCAGCTCCTGAGAAACTGAATTATGTAGCTGGAGATAAACTCGATCTGACTGGAGTGAAGCTTCAGATTACATATAGCAATGGAAAGGTATCGCCGGTTATTACAGGGGCTGATCTGAATACTTATGGAATACATTTGGCGCTTGGAAGTGGGAGCGGTTCATCGGCAGTTGTTGATAATGGCAGAATAATAGAGTCATCAGATAATGGAAAAGATCTTATTGCTTATGCGGCTGATAAGCTGCCGGGAGAATATGGTGCCGTGATCGCTGTGCTTGGAACAATGAGCGTAACAGAACCATTATCGATTACAGATACTGAGCTGTACGCAGTTACAGGAACTGGAAAAGAGCAGTGGATATATTCAGGCTTTGTTACAGGTGGAAGTGGTAAGTATGAAACTCAGGTTGTTTCTGAGAATTTACCGGCTGGTTTAACTGTCTTTGCGGTTCCTGGCGGAGGCTCTTATGGAAGTAAATATTTTACTTTTTCCGGGACTGTCACTGCACCAGTGGGAATTTATGAGTCACAGTATAAAATTGTGGATACAGGAACAAAGACAATTTTACCAGTTACAATAAAAATTATAGTGACGGCTTCTAATGAGGCAAGATTTTATAGTTTTGTACTTAACAAGGCGTTTAATTCCCAGTTAAAAGAGGATGTTGTTGGGGAAATTGATAATGAGAACCGTAAGATTACGCTGCGGTTGCCAAAAGGAACTGATGTTACCAGGCTGGCACCGAATATTGATTATGGTTCTGGTACAGGAACAGCGGTGGCAGATGAGTTTACCAGTGGCAGATCTCATGATTTTACAAATCCGGTACAGTATGTTCTGACAGCACCAGATGGCGTAACGAAGATAACCTATACGGTTACAGTCGTTCTTTATGATGAAACGCAGGGTGGTTCCGGGGAAACTGAGCATACGCATACCTGGGATGCCGGAGTTATAACGAAAGAGGCTACCACTTCAAGTACAGGAATTAAGACATATACTTGTACTGTGTGCCAGAGCAAACGCGAAGAGGAAATTCCGAAGTTGGTTGTTTTACCGACGAATACGCCAGTACCGACAAACACGCCGGTGCCAACGGCAACGCCGACGAATACGCCAGTACCGACGAACACGCCGGTACCAACGGCAACGCCGACGAACACACCAGTACCGACGAACACGCCGGTACCAACGGCAACGCCGACGAACACGCCAGTACCAACGGTAACGCCGACAAATACGCCAGTGCCAACGGCAACGCCGACAAACACACCGGT
>NZ_QUIO01000038.1:0-40455 GCF_003480145.1 Ruminococcus sp. AM42-11
ATACACATTTCCATGGTGCTTGTCGTTTGCTCTTTGGTTCGGAATAGTGTGGTGCTGGCGGTCTATCTCTTGTTTTCGGTTGTTTGCTTCTTTACTGTACATGAGCATTAGCACCGGGATTGTCATTTCCATATCCTTCCAGAAGGTTTACGACACCCCACACGCCAAGACCTGCGCCGATTGCGACTACAAGAGTTTTCAAAGTTGTAATTGCACTGCTAAAAAATGCCATATACATTCACCAAAACTGACTTTTTTCAGGTGTTTACGGGAATGAAAAAACACCGACTAAAAAGCCGGCGCACCTAATGTCAGTTATTCCTTTCCTCATTATTTTCCGTTCATTCCCATGGTTACTCCGACAGCTCCACCTGAATTACTTCCACCTCTTCTTCAGATTTCGGTGTGTACTGCGGATTTAACTCTTTCTCAACTTTGTATCGGTTCTTCTCGTTTTCATCTGCGAGAAGCCGATAGTTTTTGTGTTTCGTGATATCATATTTGTCCGAGAAAAATGGTCTGGCACCACGGATCTGCAGGATACATTTCCCTCCATCCATAACTGCGATTTCATCTTCTGTCATCAACTGTTTGCCTGTTTTCTGGTAATTCAGTCCAAAGGATTTCTGATTACTCCTTGTCTCCGAAGTGTTATACAGGTCAATAGTTTCCTTACCCAGAAGCTCGCTCATTTCCTTTAAGGTGGTTTTCTCTTTGCCACCAAGGAAAAGTGTAGTATCACAGTTGCCCAGAATGGTATCTGCACTATCCTTGTACATTGCCTTTAACTGGCTCTGTGACTGCAAAATAATAGAAGCAGAGATTTCCCTGCTTCGGATAGTTGCAATCAGCTTGTCAAACTGTGGAATCTGCCGATGTTGGCAAACTCATCAGCGATGACACGCACATGAACTGGCAGTCTTCCACCATACTCATCATCTGCCTTGTCGCAAAGCAGATTGAAAAGCTGTGACTGTAACATGGCAATCACAAAATTAAAGGTTGTATCTGTATCGGACATAATCAAAAACAAGGCTGTCTTCCTGTCCCCGATCTTATCCAGTTCCATTTCATCATAAGACATGATCTCACGAAGTTCTGCTATATCAAATGGTGCCAGCCTCGCACCACAGGAAATAAGAATACTTTTGGCAGTTTTGCCTGCCGCCATTTTGTATTTTTTATACTGTCTGACCGCAAAATGCTGCGAATCTCTTTCTTCCAGTTCCTGGAACATCATATCCACAGGATTCTGGTAAGTTTCATCCTCTTCACGGGTTTCGCTTTCATTCAAAAGATCCAGAAGGGTATTCAGATTCTTTTCCTCTTCATCCCCTTCATACCAGATAAAAGCAATCAGTGCTGTATACAGCAATTTCTCTGCTTTCACCCAAAAATCTTCGGAAGCTTTTTCCCCTTCGCCTTTGGTATTAACAATGATTGTTGTCACCAGCTTCAGGATATCTTTTTCAGACCGTATATAAGCAAATGGATTGTAATGAAGCGATTTGGAAAAATTGATAGTATTCAGAACCTTAATCACATATGGCTCATGAACTACTTTTCCAGATCTATCTTTCATAATATTTCCATTCTTATCTTTCTTAGGTGGTCCCTTTGCTAACATCTTCCCGCATTCCTCAATCAGAGTGCCTTTCGGATCTGTAATGACCATGGAACAGTTCATCTGCATGACTGACGGCTTAACGAAAAATCGAGTTTTTCCGGAACCACTGCCGCCAATGACCACTATATTTTTATTTCTTGCATACTTTGGCTGTTTAGGTCTACTTTCCATAGTCAATGCTTCTGTTGCTGTCAATGGAATATTCATCCAGGGATCTTCCGACATATAAGGCTTGATATCCTCTGCGGTTCCCCATCTAGCTGAACCATACTCGATGCCTTTCCGTAATTTCTTTGCATCTGCCTGTTTCTGCCAGACCAACACTTTCAGAACGACTGCAACAACAATACCTGCTAACAGATCTTTCCAGTCATTGCTTAACACAAAACCTGCAAAAATCCGGTCTGCGTGTTCCATTGCATATAATAGTTTGTTCCCCATATCTTCTCCCGGACTGTTCCGGTAAAGAAAAAATGCACGGTCTGCATAGAAAGCAGCCAGAGCATAAGGGATATTTGTAAGAACCAGTTTCTTTTTATCCAGGGCGGACAGCTTACCCCCGATTTTATTCTTCCACTTCTGCATCAGAGTTTTGCCGCTTTTCTTTTTCATCGACTCTGCTCCTGATGCCGGTTCTTTACTTTGTCCTTCGTCTTCTTTGGCATCATTGCCCGGTAAGCTGCAAGACGCTTATGAATGGAAGGTTTATTCGCTTTTTGAATCTGTTTCTGGGAAAACTCACGGAAAGCAGCATTGAGTGCATCCTGATCACGTCCCTTGAAGAATACCAGATAAACCGGAGGCTCTTTGCTCTTGTCTTTTTTCAGAGCATAATTGATCCCGTATTTTCTGGCATACCGTTCAAAGGACTTGATATTCTTATTTGTGATCTCGATATTGACCATCCCGGCATTCTGTTTTGCCAGCTCTTTTACCGTGACCTTTCCCTGTTTCGGCTGATTTTTCTGTGCTTTCTTCTCTACTGATTTCTGCTTCTGATGACGCAGATACGCAACAAGAACCTTTTTCAACAGGTCTGCCGTAATCTTAGTAGCCCGAATACAGAACGTGACCGTTTTCTGAGTTACCTCTTCCTGCATGACTTTTCCCTCCTTTCAGCGATTCAACTGCTGTCCAGATCTGTAATCATGGCAATCACCCCCTTTAATGAAAAAAGACAGATTAACCGGTAATCAGGTTCTGCACCTGTACGAGTTTTTCTGTCCCTTCTTCTTTTCTCTTATCTTCTCCACCACAATAGATGGGAACACACATTTCAAGTATTCTACTGTAAATACGCTGATGGGCAGTATCCAAATCTGTGGATTTCATTTCATTCAGTCCCAGATTCGTTGTTACGATCAGCGGAAGCATTTTACAATAGCGGCTGTCTATCACATTATAGACCTGCTCCAAGGCAAACTCGGAATTTCGTTCTATTCCCAAGTCATCAATAATCAGCAGCGGATAATCCACAAGATTTTGTATAATCTGGTTCCTATCTGCCTGATAACTGGTCATTTCATTTAAGATTCTGGAAAAATTTGTCATCATGACACGTTCTCCTTGTTCCAAAAGTGCATTTGCAATACAGCCTGCAAAGAAACTTTTCCCGGTTCCAACTGGTCCCATCAAAAGCAATCCTACATTTTTTCTCTTCATATCTGTCCAGTTTTCTACATACTGCCTGGCAATTAGTATCTTCTGGTTGCTTCCGTTGTCATTTTCAAATTTCCATTCCCAGAATCTTCTTTCCCGAAGTCCGACGGATTTTCTCTGATAAGCTGCCGCTGTGCTTCTTCCCACTGCATCTTCTCATCCAGTTCCTGCCTGGCTTTTACCTCGCATTCGCACAAACAGGACACTACATGCTCAAATCCCATCAGACTGACTTTCATCTGTTTTCTTTTTCCACAGGTGCCACAATGAAGACATCCCTCTTCGTCCAGATAATCTGCTGTTACTTTATTTTCCATCACAGGCTTTCTCCTTCCTGAAATTCATATTTATCCATTCCTGTCCTGGTTCCATCCCTTTCTGCCCAAAGACAGATTGTTGCAAAATGGTTCTGATACTCTTTTCCACTGGATTTCATATAAACAGAAAGATGATCAATCCGTTTCTGGTAATCCCATGGAAATAGCGTCATCAGCTCCTGCAGTTCAGCTTCCGACAGAACAACATTTTTAAATCTACCATACTGACTGAATTTTTCTTCCAAAGTGGGAGTATTGCCCTTACTCTTATCAGTATGATTCTTTTCAGTCTTATTTATCTTAGTATTACTTCCATCCAGATTCTTGCAGTCCGGACTTCTATTTTTTTGCGTTCCGGACTTCCAGTTTCTTGCAATCCGGATTTCCAATTCCTTGCAGTCTGGAGTTCCAGTTTCTGGCATTCCAGAAGAAAAGTATCTTACTGGCTTTCCTCTACTCCGTTTTACAAAATTTTTCACATATATGACAGAAGGACGATTATTCCCCTGCCGATACCGTTCGATCAATCCAATTCCATGCACACTGTCAAGTTCATAAAGGAGCTTTGTTACAGTCGTATGAGACATCCGCAAAAGATCCTGCAGTTCTGCAATCGTATAAATGATATAGACATAACCGTCACTGTCAATCCAGCCATTTTTCTTTGATAGACTGATGCGGTCTAAAAGGATTCCATACAAGAGTTTTGCATCTGTGGAAAGACCCTGAAATTCCTTTTCTGTAAACAGGGCTTTCGGTATTCGGAAAAAAGAAAACTGGTCAGATTCTTCTGCTCTGAAGTATTCAAAATCTGCCATAATTTATTTCCTATTCTTCCATATTGTTGAAGTCATACCCTGCTGCACTTCCTGTACCATGACATAATTCATCAAGCACATAATTGAACGCATTCACCGCTTCTTCCAGATAAATTTTCCTTGCCTCTTTATCACACGCATACATATCGGCAATAAATCCTTCATCATTTCCTATTGCGTGTACCAGAGTCTCCAAAACTTTCATAAATTTCTTTTTTGAACACTTTTTATGCTGCCTATTCACATACTTCTGAATGTCCAGTACTCTATCAGCATTTTCCTCATTTTCTTCCAGGATTCCAAATGCCAGGTCCATGCCAAATTCATAGCCATCACAGGAAATCTGATCAATATCAAGCTGTCCAAGCTCATCTCGATAATTTCTTTCTTCCATTGAAGTCAGTGGTGTCTCATATTCATCCAGATATCCCATATCCGCAATCGTTTCCAGAATATCTCTGGATGCTTTCACCATCTTGTCCATGATAATTTCTCTTTCTTCCATCGGCATATTTGCCATAATGCTGTCTAATGTCATCATTGATTCTTCCTCCATCTCATTTTCATAAATATCATTGATATAAAAGTGGTTCGCCTTTCCATTGTCTGAAATGATACGCACCAGATTACCAACTTGAACCAGTTCCTGCACTGCCTGATCTACGCCATATCTGGTCGTATTCAGGTCTTTTTTCATTTCACTTTTCGGATAGATTACAAATAAATCCCCTTCACCATCTACCCAGCCATTCTGCACCGCAAATTTTAAGCGATCCAGAAATAAGCTGTATAAAATCTTTGCTGTATTTGACAGATTTTTGTATTTTTCCATCTGGAACAGCATCTTTGGCACCTGCAGACAATCTACCGGCATATACTCCATCTTACTCATTGATTGTTTCCTCCTTCTGTTTGTACAGCACTTCGGCTGAATTAATATTGATTTCCAGCATCCCTACAAATACCTGATAGTACAGCAGGCATATCTCTTCATCCTCTCTTGCCAGATACAATCCTTCCAGTTCATCGGACGGATGTTTCATTCCATATACTGCCTGACAGATATCATGGATTTTCTCACATTCCACACTTCTAAGATGCAGCTCCAAGGTGTGGTTAAATCTCTGCCAGTCCTCCAGTTTCTGATTTACTGACATCATGCACTGGAACAGTTCCGCTGCTTCACATGCTGCTGACATCACTATATTTTTGTTATTGATACTTCCATCGGCATTTTTCATATGCCCTACCATATACGCCTGATCTACCGAAACCATCTTTTATCCTCCTATCTAAACGGCATTTCTTCTTCCATGCCCTCTGGGATCTCTAAGAACCCTTCCGCATCTTCTGGAAACGGTGGTCTGTCAACCATTTTTGCACCTGCGAATTCAATCCGGTTTGCATACACTTCGGTGGTATAAATCTTTTTTCCGGTATCCTTATCTTCATAATTACCTGTGACAATCTCGCCTTCCACCATGACCTTCGTGCCCTGCATCAGATAATCTCTGGCAAATTCTGCTTTCTTTGCAAAAGCCTTTACCGGAATGAAACTGACTTCATCGGAATAATTTCTTCTGACTGCCAGAACAAACTTGGCGATCTTATGAAGTCCTTTTTCATTCTCCACTTCGTTGTATCCGGGATTTCTTACTAATCGCCCGGAAATAACTGTTGTATTCATTGGCTTACCCCTCCTATGCTTTCATTGATTTGTAACAGATACCGATACATGGTCCACATTTTCCATAGGTACATCCGTAACATTCATCTTTTTCCAACTCTTCTTGCTTCATTTCATCGGCAAACATTCCTAACAGTGTTGTGTAAATCTTTTTCATTGCCAGGAACTTTTCTTCTGCTTTTTCCATCTTCTCTTTGTAAAATGGAATCAGTTCACGAAGAACTGGATGGAAACGTTCATTTTCATCATCCCAGGCACAGGTTTTCATCATACAGCGTGGCTGTTTCTCGTAATTGCCCAGATAATACGGGCAGAACGTACAGCCTCTTTCTTTAACAATTTCCACCGGAATCACTGGCATCTGACTTTTGACTTCCTTTGTTACATGCTTACTTTCAATTCGCTCTCTCATCTTAAAAATCCTCCAAGAATATATATATTTGCAAAAGGGAATTCCCCTGAATTGCCTGTTTTTAAGCACAAAAAAAAGAGGCAGACTTACGATTTTTGTTTTCGCAAGCCTGCCTCTTATCAATCTAATATTCTATTTTCCAATGACATACCGTATAAACACGTATATCGCTCTGATCACATACACTGGAATCATGATACTTCCAATCAATGCTCCAATAATGACACTTAATGCAGCCATCCCAAATGTTGCTGTGGTATCCATTCCTCTCGGAATCAGAATCAACCGCATTTTATGTATTCCAAATGGAAGTCCGGCAATAAATACCAACCAGAACCAATCCGTCTGCCCACTGACCTTCATAATTGTTTTTGTCATCCAAAACCAGAATACCATAAATGCCAGTGGCAGAATTGATTTTTTTATTACATCTCCAATCGTCATTTCTTTCGTCCTCTTATCTAATCTGTTTATCTTCTGTACTTTAGAAAGATATGCCTGATATCTTTGCATCTGTCTATCATTATATCTTATTTGCTTTTCATATTCCACTTTATCATCCCCTTCGCTCTGTTTGTGCTTTCCACGAATCTAATAACTGGAAAATTATTTTTTCGATTTGCTCTTTCTTGTAATCTGGTGGAAAATATTTTTGCAGTTGCTTTTCTGAAAAACTGATTTTCTGATAATTCACTTTTGCTTCTCCTCCAAGAATTTTCTCTATATCTTCTCCAGTCAATTCTTTTTGCTGGCTAAGTTCTTTCAGTTTTTTTGCCTGAGATCCATTTGGCATTTTCTTTGTTGTTCCTATAAACGCCAGTAACAATGACTGCTCATTACTTTTCAAATAAGATAAATCAACTGCAACAGTAAAGGGCAATTCATTTTTATCTACAAACTCCAGCAAGTAATTCGACAAGTAGGTCAATCGTATATATCGTTTGATCGTACTCATTGTCTCTCCGACTTCTGTGCCAACCATCTCAGCTGCCCATCTTTTTTCAACTTTGGTTCAACTTGGACCAAAGTTAAATCAGTCCGTCTACCCTGACGTTTCAATGCTTCATACTTCATGCGGTATGCAAATGCCTTCTCACTATATAGCAGATTTTCTCTTTGAATGTTGGAATCGACCATAACCACAGTTGCTTCATCATCAGACATATCTCTGATAATGACCGGCATTGTTTTCAGTCCTAATTCCCTGCAAGCATATTTTCTTCTGTGTCCCACAACTAATTCATAATCCTTTTCCCCTGAATTTGAAGGTCTTGCAATTCCTGGCACAAGAACTCCATATTCTGAAATACTTTCAATCATTTCCTCCATTTTATCATCCCTGAACACTTTAAACGGATGATTCTTGAATGTATCCAACTCGTCCAGCGGAATTTCTCGCACACACTCCTGCTCCTCTGACAATCCGAATAATGCATCTACCCCTTTGAATTTTATCTTTGAAGCACTACTTTCTTTCACTGCCATCACCAATCACCTCCTCTACCAGTTTTTTATAAGCTTCGGCAACACGACCTTTCGGATCGTGTTTATAAATACTTACTCCTTCAGCACTCGTCTCAGCTGCTCTTATCGAAAACGGGATTTCAGTCTTGAAAATATTGATATATTCGCCATAATTATCGTGAAGCAACTCTATAATCTCTTTTGAAAAATTCGTTCTTCGATCTACCATGGTAAGTAAGATTCCGTCAATCTGAAGCTTTCGATTTATCTGCTTTCTGACTTTATATATGGTCTGCATCAACTGTTCCAATCCTTTAACAGGAAGATAATGTGCCATAACCGGAATGATAACCGAATCAGCTGCTGCAAGAGCATTTACAGTAAGCATTCCTAGCGATGGCATATTATCAATCAGGATATAATCATATTCTGGTGAAATTGTCTTGATAAACTGTTTTAACACATATTCTCTGCTCATAACATTTACCAGACTAACTTCTACCCCAGACAGTTCAATATTTGCCGGAAGAATGTCCATTCCCTCTTCATGGTGAAGAATTCCATATCCTTCTGGTAATTCAAGACCATTCATTTCACAATGAAGAATTGTCGCTACTGTTATTTCCAATTCATCTGGATTCTGATATCCAAGACTTTCTGTTAAACTTCCCTGTGGATCAAAGTCTATTGCCAGAACTTTATATCCTTTTTTTACCAATCCGATTCCTAAATTCACACAGGAAGTTGACTTTGCGACACCACCTTTTTGATTGACTATTGCTATAACTTTTGCCATCTCTATTTCCTCCCGATTCGTAATGTATGTTTTGAAACTGCTTTTTCTGCCTTTTTCTGATTTTCAGCCTGCAATGTTAAATCATGCGTCTTTATCAGCAATGCCTCAAATCTTTCTTTTTCTTCCTGCTGTTCGTGTGCTGTCAAATCCGTTTCCAAATTCGTTTTTTGTGAAACGCTCAACTTATTTCTAATATTATATGTGTCATATCTTCTTCTAATGCAATTCGCTTCTACACCGGACAGTGTAACCAGTTCTGACCAGGAAGACACTTTACATCTTCTTGCAATCGTTCCCCATGATGGTGTTTCTGGATTTCTACAAGCATCATATATTTTTGACGTTGCCGGTTGTATCCGTTCAAATTCGTTTTTAAATATTTCCAGAAAATCATATTGATCATCCACACACCTTGTTCCATGACGTCCAATCCTTACATATTCCATCTCACCATAATAATCATTTAGAAATTCTCTGGCTGTTTTTCCAAAAAGCTTTTCAAAGACCATATGGCTTGGTAGCTCTTTATGGCTGTCACACTCTTTTATTCTCGGTGGTATACCATTATGAGATTCTGTCCATTCATCTAATGCTTCATATACACTCGCTGCATCCCATCTATCCAATGGCGTGGAAGAATATTTTTTTAGTGCCTGTATCACTTCCACAACTTCCTCCGTCTGTGGCAGACATTGCAGTAATTCGATTGCCTTGGGTATGGCTTTTCTTCTTGTCATAATTCTTGCCATAAAAAAACCTCCTTTGAATGGTCATCATCTCATTCAAGAAGGTTCCTATCAGAAACAATTCCGAATTGTTTTCAATATCTTATCTATACTGTTATTTCAACATAAGATATCGAAATGTACATCTGACAGCACTGTTTTTTTATCCAATGCCTTTATCAGAAATCCCTTATTTTAAGGCTTTTCCGGTCGTTTCCTTTATCTTACTCTATTGGTACTGCATAAGTAGAAAACTTCACATCAAATTCAGGATTGAAATGATCTACAGCCTTCAAAAGCCCGATGCTTCCAATTTGAAAAAGGTCCTCCATTTCCACCCCTCTCCCCAGAAAACGCCTGGCAACACTATACACCAGTCCCATATTTTCCGAAAACAAAGTATCTCTTGCCTCTTTATCTCCCTGGTGAATGCGCCCAATGAGAGCAAGAGTGTGATCCATGCTTCCTCCTGATCAATTACCGATTTTTTTGCTCATATGCACACAGGTTCCTTTTCCAACCTGTGAGGTGACTTTAACCTCATCCATAAATGCTTCCATAAAAGTAAACCCCATTCCTGACCTGTCCTGATCAGCGCGGGTCGTATATAAGGGCTCCATTGCTTTTTCCACATCTGCAATCCCTATGCCATCATCCTCAATATCCAGATAAATTGTTCTCTCTTTTCTGACACACTTCATCCGTATCTTATGTACCTCGCCTTGATAGCCATGAATGATACAGTTGGTTACAGCCTCTGACACAGCCGTTTTCAAATCTGCTACTTCCTCCAGTGTGGGGTTCAGCTGGGTGCAAAATGCCGCAGCAGCTACCCTTGCCAACCCTTCATTCTCCGGACGGCTGTCAAAAATAATGGTCATTTCGTTGGAATTTCCCATCAGACTCCCCTCCCTTCCAGCTGCATCTCATTTTCTGTTCTTTCCAGTTCCAGAAATTTACTCACGCCTGAAAGCCGCAGCAATTTTTCAATATATCCGCTTACATGGCAGGCCTTCATGCAGCCAGAACGCATCCCCAGAGCCCGGTATCTCCCCATGATCAAACCTACGCCCGAACTGTCCATAAAACAGTATTTCCAAAGTCAAAACAAATGGTTCTGATATATATTTTTCCCATAATCCTGTCTGATTCTCTCCGGATCAGCTCAGAAGCCGGATGATCCAGTTCCTCAGGCAGTTTAATATTCAGACAGGTTCCCGTAGTTTCAAAAACAGGTTTCATAAATAAAATCCCCCTTTTTTACTCTATTTTAACCCTCTGCACAGGAAAAAGAAAAAGAGATGTGCAGGTCTATCCCGCACATCCCCGGTTCAGAGGTTTCTCATTATTGTAATTCAGAAATTTTTATTCATAATACTGAAAATCACCATTTTCATCATAATATCCGTTTTCGTCGCTGTAATCAGAATATCCGGATTCATCATACCCACTGTCACCAGATGCATCATTGTAAGAACTGTCATAACCAGAGGAATCTGTTTCAGAGCCTTCTGTTGTATTGTCAGTTCCATCATTGCTTTCGGAATCAGAGGAATCTTCGCTGCCCTCAGACTTACTGTCTTCCGTGATTCCAGACACACCAGTAGCTGAACAGATGGTATTATAAATTCCCATTACATCATCTCCCAGCTGATCTTCATAAACCTTCTGGATTTCCAACGCAGCTGCATCATACTCATTCTGTGTATAAGCTGCATACGCATTCAGAAGTGCCTGATAACTGGTGCTCTTCTTCTGCTCGGCATCAAGCTGCTGGGTGATTTCCTCTGCCACATCTCCGGATTCCTTCGCCTCACCCTGGGCTTTGGAAAGCTCCGCACCCTGGCTGACCAGAGACTCGCTGTACTTTACAATCTGTTGATTGGCTTCTCTGTAAATCCCCTGCTTGATAGCCGGAACTGCCAGAAACCAAAATGCAGCCGCACCTGCTGCCACACCCGCCATAAGTGTCACAAACAGTGAAATTCTGGAATTTTCCCTGTAAACTGCCGGCTGTACCACAGTACTTCTGGAAATCTCATCCGAACCTTCTGTCTTGCCCTTGGCACCAAAAAGTCCTTTTTTCTGTTTCTCAAGTCTGGTCGTTACACCGGTTCTCTCATCTACTTCACGAAGAAAACGTAATGTAGTTGTATTGGTCTTGTCAATACGAGCCGCCTTTTTTAAGGTTCTTCTTGCCTTGCCCCAGTCATGATTCTTCATATAGATCAGCGCCAGCAGATGATAACCTTTGATCAGCTTGGTATTCTGGTTCAGAATTTTGCGAAGCTGAATGGCAGCCATATCCTCATGGCCTTCCCTGCAAAGAGCCAGGGCATTATTATATTTTCTTATTGTCTCATTAATAGCATCCAGTTTATTCGAATTCGCCTGAAGACGATTAATATATTCATTCGCAATATTCCGAGTAGGCTGCAGATTCTTACTGATCACCCACTCGCTAAGAGCAGCAACCACCTCTCCCATTTCAAAATACACAAGCCCCAGAAGATTTCTCGCCTGGATATTTCTCTTGTTAAAGGTAAGGCTCTGCTTCAGACAGTTAACGGCTCCTGAAAGGTCCCGGATACTTGCCTTCTCCAAGCCCTGATTGTAATAAAGTTTGGATAGATACTCCACCTTTTTCTGGATCAGGACGTTGCACCCGCAATGAGGACAGTAATCCAGATCCTTATCAGCCAGGAACGCGCCGCAATTCATACAGTTCATTAAGTATCTCCTATTCTATTTCATCCTGCGTCCGCTTTTGGACTCCCTGAGCATTTCCTGAAGAATGTCCAGAATATCCGTCAGCTCTCTATCGTAAATAGCCTCTTCCGCGTCTGTCACATCCAGACAGGGCTCAAATTTCTTCAGTTCCTCTTCGTAATCGATCATAAAATTCCTCCACAGACTCCTGAAAAATCAACCAGAAATCCCATGTTTTCTTTTTTCTGCAGACAATTTACTTTTTCAACAAGAGTGTCTTAATCTCTCCCACCAGGTAAAGAGAACCCACGCAGAACAGCATTCCGTCCTCTCCTTTGGCCTCGTGCGCCATATGAAAAGCTTCTTCAATATTATCAGAGTTTCCAACATCCTTACAGCCTTCTTTGCAAAAGATCTCTGCCAGCTCCGCAGACGGCACCTCACGGTATCCCCCAACCTCTGTGGTCACAACTTTACGGAATTTTATCCTGCTGCAAATTGTATGGATCATATCCTGGTAATCCTTATCATTCACAGCAGAAAATAAAAGTGTCAGCGGATACTCCTTCTGAAACCGCTCTGCAGTCTCCACAAACCTGCGCACGCCATCCTCATTATGTGCACCATCCACGATCACGCCCGGCAAAATGGTCTCCATTCTGCCCTGCCATCTGGTATTTGCAATTCCTGCCTGCAGCTGTTCCATGGTCACCGGAATCCTGTCTTTCAGCACTTCCATAGTTGTAAGCGCCAGAGATGCGTTCATCACCTGATACCATGCAATAAAAGGAATATGGAACATGGTATCCCCATAATAATCGTCCTCCAGGGAAAAATCAATGCCATCTTTATTATTTCCCAGTACCTTTGCTCCAGCCTGAATTACTTTATAAGCCGGACTTCCAAGCTCCTTTGCCTTCGCAGCGATCACTTCTGCCGCATCCTTGTCATTTCCATCATAGATTACAGGAACTCCCGGAACAATGATTCCAGCCTTCTCCCCTGCAATCTCTCTTACCGTATTTCCCAAAAACTGCATATGATCCAGACTGATAGATGTGATCACGCAAGCCACAGGATTCTCTACCGCTGTAGTCGCATCCAGCCTTCCGCCAAGCCCGGTTTCCAAAGTCACATAGTCCACCCCTGCCTCTGCAAAGATCACCATTCCCATAAGAAACAGCATCTCAAAATAAGTAGGATGGTAACTACCTTCAGCCACAAGCTCGTCCGCCAGCACTTTCACTCTCTCAAAAGCTTTCAAAAAGGTGTCATCATCAATATTCACCTCATTGATCTGAAACCGCTCGTTGATCTTCACCAGATGGGGAGACGTAAACAGACCGCAGGAATACCCTGCCTCCCTGAGAATAGATGTGAGAAACGCACAGGTACTCCCCTTTCCATTCGTTCCCGCAACATGTATCACCTTAAACTTCTCCTGTGGATTCCCCAGTCTCCTCAAACATTCCTTCGTATGCTCCAGACTGTTCTTTTTGGTAAACTTCGGAGTCTCCTCAATATAAGCAACCGCTTCCTCGTAATTCATAATCTAAACCACCATTTATCTATCGTATTTCGTCCGTAACTTCTCATGCTCATAGTAAGCCTGGCAGAATACTGCCTTCTGAATCGTTACATTACTCTACCATTATATAATAGTCACACCAGAAGTCCACCCCTAATCGTAACTTTTTATCCGACAAACCTCGCACAGAAGAAATCAGAGAGGTTCCGAAAAAATCTCATACGGCAGAATTTGGGGTTAAAAAAGGAGAGGACACAGTCTGAGCTCCAGCGGAGCAAATTTGTCCTCTCCTTTCTTCGGTTTCAGCAAAATTCTGATGTTTTTAATTTTTTTGGCCGCACACCGCGCTCAGAGCAGACCTGATGAGACCAGGTGCCCAGCCGGGAAACGTTCCTATCGGGAATTCACCTTCCACTGACTATCATACAATGCATAAACCGCTCTGTCAAAGCTCTTACTAAGAGCCTTCCTCGTCGAACTGTTACTTCTCTGTACAACTGCCAGTCTGTCAAAATCCGACAGCTCCGTACCCGAGATCACCAGCATGTTCGGACTTACATATGCCGTATCATACCACTCTCCATTCAGCTTCACCTGACTGGACGGGGTGAAATTCGTGCCTTGGATATAATAAGTCCAATCCGTATCCGACACTAACCGAATGGAATCTAAGGTCACATCATAAAGTCCCATCCGCATCTTCGTTCTCTCAAAAGGATTTTCTCCTCCATAAGCATATCGCTGACCGTACAGCACATCATACTGAAGAGTTTCCAGATCAACCTGATAATTCTTGGTATTTCTTCTTGCCTGATGATATTTCATGATCGTACCCTCATGAATACCAACTCTGTCCAGAACCTCTGCTGCGATCTGATAAGAAGCCAGATTCTCATCCTTCTTGGTAAGTCCCATATTATCCCAGATTACATACTCCGTCTGGAAAAGATACTTATTTTTCAGATCCTCCACAGTCAGTCCCATAGTCGGCAGATGATCCCCATACATAACCAGGATCACATCCTCCGGATAGTCTGCCAAAGCATCTGTTAACTCTTTCACAAACTGATCCATCTCATGAATCTGATTCACATAGTACTCCCATTTACAATTCAGCTCATCCGTAGGAGAACCGGAAACTGTAATAGAAGGATTGTCCAGAATGGGCTCGCTTGGATAATCACCATGTCCCTGCACGGAAATGGTATACACATAATCCGGACTGTCAGTAGAATCCAGACACTTAATGATCTCATCCGTCAACACACTGTCTTTTACCCATCCAAGAGGATTCTGCAGGTTCTCATCTGCCATATACTCTTCAGAAGTAAAGGTGTCAAATCCCAGATTGGGGAAAACAGACCTTCTTCCATAGAAGTTGGCTTCATTATTATGTACCGCATGTGTAAAATACCCCAGATTTTTCAGAACATAGGGCACACTTTCGCAGGTAGTCTCCTTAAGAATACTCTTGTAAGGATATTCACCTGGTCCAAAATAGTGAAGACTCATACCTGTAATGGTCTCAAATTCCGTATTTGCCGTACCGGCTCCAACAGAAGGAACCTTGTAATATCCGGAAGAATACTCTTTCATCAGCTTCCTGAAATTCGGGATTGGATCTTCAGAAATATCCAGGTAATTTACCAGTGTCGGGTCAAAGAAAGACTCTAGCTGAAGGAACAGAATATTCGGTCTCTTTCCATCCTCCTTGGTCTTTGGAAGATTGGACTCTGTCTTCTCAATCCGGTTAATCTCATCCTCAGAATAATCCCTCGGCTCACTGATGCCTGTATTAAAAATAGTAGTCGCCAGACAATAAGGATAACCATAATCCTCATAAGCAAACGCAATATTGCCAAAATAATTAGACAAAACCCTTTTTTCAAGAGCCAGCTGTGTCACGCCTCCAAAAGCCACAAAACCAGCAATTACCAGCGGAATCACATACCGGTACTTAATCTTCTGCTCATACTTCGGTCCCTTGACCAGTAGGATCAAAAGCCCCAGCACCACAATTCCGATCAAAATACATCCGATCACCACACCATAAAACGGCAGATATTTCTGCATGATCGCAATACCATCCGTCAGCATATGCAGATCCGGTCCGGTAAATGGTGTAACACGGTTCATCAGAAGAATACAGTTTACGATTCCCAGAAACAGCCAGAAAACGGAAACCACAACTCTCCAAAAGCACCGCCTGTGAAACAGATAAACGATCAGCATTGTAGTAAAAATAAACATCGTATTATAAGCAAATACCAACGGTTTTCCCGTCATATAATCCCAGGCCTCCACTACAGAATGGCGGCACAGTGCCTCTATAAGGAAATAGAGCACTGCGCACCAGAGTGCCTGGAGAATCAGGGAAATCTTATTGCAAAATTTGCTCAGCTTCATGCAAAATCTCCTTTTTATCTCTTAAGCTGCTCAAGCTGTGTTTCAACCTTATCTTTCATCTCTTTGTACTTCGCAAGCTTCTCCTTCTCTGCATCAACCTTGGCAGCAGGAGCCTTATTTACGAAATTTGGATTATTCAGCATTCCCTCACAGCGGGCGATTTCCTTAGTCAGTCTCTCCTGCTCCTTTGTCAGTCTCTCAAGTTCTTTTTCCTTGTCAACAAGGTCTTCCAGAGGCATATAAACAACTGCATTGGAAACAACAACAGAAACTGCATCCTCACCGATACCAGTCTTATCCTGCTGAACATGGATTTCTTTTGCAAAAGCAAGGTTTGCAAAGGATTTCTTGCTGTTCTCATACATCTGACAGATAGCAGCATCTTTTCCAACAATGATCAGATGTGTCTTTCTGTTCTGCGGAACATTCATACTGGTTCTTGTGTTACGGATGCCGCGGACAACTTCCTGGAAACTTCCGATTGCAAGCTCAGCCTCAGGAGAATTCCACTCGTCCTTATATACCGGCCAGTCAGAGATCATTATGGACTCTTCCTCCGGAAGCAGTGTGCAATAAATTTCCTCTGTGATAAATGGCATAAACGGATGAAGCAGCTTCAGTCCCTGGGTCAGTGCTGTGCGAAGTGTCCAGAGAGCCTCGTTTGCTGCCTTTGGATCCTCTTCTGCCTTCCACAGACGAACCTTGGCGATCTCAATGTACCAGTCGCAAAGCTCATCCCACAGGAAATCATAGATCTTCTGAACCGCAATACCCAGCTCATATTTTTCCATATTGTCAGTTACTTCTTTGATCACATTGTTCAGTCTGGAAAGGATCCATTTGTCCTCAGCGCAAAGAGAACCGATCTCCGGCTCCGTTACATCCTTTCCTTCCAGATTCATAAGAACGAAACGGGAAGCATTCCAGATCTTATTTGCAAAGTTACGGCTGGATTCTACACGCTCCCAGTAGAAACGCATATCGTTTCCAGGTGCATTACCAGTCATCAGAGTAAGACGAAGAGCATCTGCGCCGTACTTGTCGATTACTTCCAGCGGGTCAATACCATTTCCAAGGGATTTACTCATCTTGCGGCCCTGGGAATCTCTTACCAGACCATGGATCAGTACATGATGGAACGGTGTCTTGCCAGTCTGCTCAAGAGCAGAGAATACCATACGGATAACCCAGAAGAAAATAATGTCATATCCGGTTACCAGCACATCTGTTGGATAGAAGTACTCCAGTTCCGGTGTCTTATCCGGCCAGCCAAGTGTGGAGAATGGCCACAGAGCAGAGCTGAACCAGGTATCCAGCGTATCCTCGTCCTGATGAAGATGCGTACATCCGCATTTCGGACATTTTTCCGGCATTTCTCTTGCAACTACAGTCTCACCGCACTCATCGCAGTAGTAAGCCGGGATTCTGTGTCCCCACCACAGCTGACGGGAAATACACCAGTCACGGATGTTCTCCAGCCAGTGAAGGTAAGTCTTGTCAAAACGCTCCGGGACGAATTTCAGATCTCCATCCTCAAGAGTCTTGATAGCAGCTTTTGCCATTTCATCCATCTTTACAAACCACTGAGGCTTGATCATCGGCTCTACGGTTGCATGGCAGCGGTCATGAGTTCCAACGCTGTGATTGTGCGGAACAACCTTTACCAGAAGACCAAGCTTGTCCAGATCCTCTACCATGGCTTTTCTTGCTTCGTAACGATCCATGCCGGCGTATTTACCACCCAGCTCATTGATGGTAGCATCATCATTCATGATGTTAATTTCCGGAAGGTTGTGTCTCTTTCCAACCTCGAAATCGTTAGGGTCATGTGCCGGTGTGATCTTTACGCATCCGGTACCAAATTCTTTATCAACATACTCATCGGCAATAACCGGGATCTCTCTGTCTGTGAGAGGAAGCTTCAGCATTTTGCCAACAATGTCTTTGTAACGGTCATCATCCGGGTTTACTGCAACTGCAGTATCTCCAAGAAGTGTTTCCGGACGTGTTGTTGCGATTTCCACGAATTTTCCTTCTTCTCCAACAACCGGGTAATTGATGTGCCAGAAAAATCCGTCCTGATCCTCATGCTCAACCTCTGCATCGGAAATGGAAGTCTGGCATACCGGACACCAGTTGATAATACGGGAACCTTTGTAGATGTAGCCTTTTTCATATAACTTGATGAAGACTTCCTGTACGGCCTTGGAGCATCCCTCATCCATGGTGAAACGCTCTCGCTCCCAGTCTGCAGAAGCACCAAGCTTCTTCAGCTGGTTGATAATTTTTCCGCCGTACTCTTCTTTCCACTCCCAGGCATATTCCAGGAATTTCTCACGGCCGATTTCTGCCTTGTCGATGCCTTCTTTTTTCAGTTTCTCAGTAACCTTAACCTCTGTAGCAATAGCTGCATGGTCAGTTCCTGGCTGCCACAGTGCTTCGTAGCCCTGCATTCTCTTGAAACGGATGAGAATGTCCTGCATGGTCTCATCAAGTGCATGTCCCATATGCAGCTGTCCTGTTACGTTTGGCGGCGGCATAACAATGGTAAATGGTTTCTTATCCGGGTTTACTTTTGCATGAAAATATCCGTTGTCCATCCATTTCTGGTAAAGACGTTCCTCGATTCCTTTTGGATCGTAGGTCTTTGCAAGTTCTTTGCTCATAATTTTCCTCCTAAAAAAAGAGCCCCTCACACAATTGTGTGAAGGGCGAAATTAACGCGGTACCACCTTCATTATGTGCAAAATGCAAAGTACTGTTTCCCTGAATTCATTTACAGTCTTCGCTCTGTTGTACACATATCTCTTTCCTGTAACGCTGGAATTGCGTGAAAACTTACTGCAGATATCACTGCCTGTTCAGTTTCCCGGCTCAGAAGCTACCTTCAGTGAATGCGGATCTCGAAATGTCTTCCACCACAGTTATCCCTGGACATTTCTCTCTGGGAGGGCATTTACTTACTCCTCTTCTTCAACGCTTTTCGCTGCAGCGGTCTGATTTCCTTGTAAATAGCCGGAAAAAGCCGCCACTTTTATGGATATAACTATAATTGCATTCTTCCGGCTTGTCAAGCTAATTTCAAAATTTCACAATTACACCGCTCAGACAGTGTTTTCTCAATATTTTTTATTCCACACTCTTTAAGGATTCCACCATATCAATGGTTTTCAGCTTAAAATGCATCACCCCATTCACCACAATGGAAAATATGCTTGTCAGAATTCCACTGTATAAAAAGCTCAGCGGCTTAATATTACGTCCAAACATAACTGCATCTACCTCAACCGTAGTAATCACATACCTGTGAATGAGAATTCCAAACACTGCTCCAAACATAATTCCAAGCACTGTCAGGATCACGTTTTCCCGAAGCACATACTGGGAGACCTCTCCGTCATAGAAGCCAAGCACCTTCAAAGTTGCCAGTTCCCTCTGTCTTTCTGTAATATTGATATTATTCAGATTATACAATACCACAAAAGCCAGCATTCCTGCGGAAACGATCAGCACCAGGATCACCGCATCCAGAGTGCTCAGCATACGGTCAACCTGTGATGCCAGACTACTGGTATAACTGATGCTGAGAGCACCAGGATTAGCAAGGATCCGGGTTCCTGCCATTTCCAGATCATCCTTGCAGTCTTCCTGCATAGTAAACACAATGTTCTCATACTCCGGCATTTCCCCGAACGTCTGCTCATAAACCCTGGGCGTCATATAAAGGTAATGGCTCATATAATTCTCTGTGATCACAGCCACCCTCACCTTATATTCCTTATCTCCCTTTTTCAGGGGAATCATATCCCCCACCTTTAATCCCAGCAGGGATGCTGTTTTCTCGGAAATAGCAGCACCTTCGTCGGTAAGCTCATATGTTTCCCCGGTAATACGGTTCTTTAAGGTTACATCCCTTGCAAACTCACTCAGGCTCTCTGGCACAAACAGATAAATACTGATGTTGGAGCTGCCTTTCGGAGCACTGATTTTCGTCATCTGTACCCGATTGCAATGGGCGATTTGCTCATTTTCCTTCATGTATTCAAACAGCTCTGCATGTTCTTCCTCTGTAGCATCGCTGTCCTCAATCACCATTCCGTCATAATGCTGAAGCTCCCGGTACTGAATAGCGGCAATATCACTGATGGAATCCTGAATCCCAAAGCCAACCAGCATCAGTCCCATGCTTCCTGCAATTCCAAAGACCGTCATGATCAGGCGCTTCTTGTAACGGAAAAGATTTCGAATTGTGGACTTCCAGGAAAAGCTTAAATGCTTCCATATAAATGTGAGCCGCTCCAGCAATACCCGCTTGCCCTCTTTCGGAGCCGGTGGGCGCATAAGAGAGGCCGGTGTCTCCTGCAGCTCCTTTCCACTTGCAAAAAGAGTCGCTCCAACTGTACATACAACAGAGGCTGTGGAAGCGATCAATGCGAAGCCAGGCTGATAATCAATGGAAATGGTATTTGCCACATTGTGATACATAATCCCATAAGCAGTTATAATAATGTATGGAATGATTTTCTCTCCGATCAGCATTCCCAGCACACTGCCAAGAAGAGTTGCAAAAAATGCATAACAGATATATTTTGCTGCAATAGCAGACTTCTTATATCCCAATGCCTTCAAGGTACCGATCTGGGTTCGCTGCTCCTCCACCATACGAGTCATAGTGGTAAGACTGATCAATGCCGCTACCAGGAAAAAGATGACCGGGAAAACCTGACCGATGTTTCGAAGACGGTCTGCATTATCACCGTAATCCGTATATTCCGGAAGCTCCTCCCTATCTGTGACCATCCACTCCGGCATTTCCAGATCTTCCAGTTCCTTTTTCGCATCATCCAGCTTCTGCTGATTCTCGGCAATCTCATCCTCCGCATCTTTTTTGGCGTCTTCGTACTCTTTCTTTCCATCTGCAAGGTCTTTCTCACCTTTTTTCAAGTCTTTAACCGCATCCTGAAGCTTTTTCTCATTGTCTGTAATCTCTTTTTCACCGTCTGCAAGCTTCTTCTCATTGTCTGCGATTTCTTTCTCACCATCGGCAAGCTTCGCCTCATTTTCTGCAATTTCTTGCTCTCCGGAAGTAAGCTTTGCCTCATTTTCCGCGATTTGCCGGGCACCGGAATTATACTGTTCCAGACCGGAAGCATACTGCGCTTCACTGTCATTCAGCTTTGCCACATTGGCATCCAGTTCCGCCTGTCCTGCTGCCAGGGTCTCTGCATTGGAATCAATTTCTTTCTGGGCTTTATTCAGTTTTTTCTTTGCTGCCTTTAACTGCTTCTGACCTTTTTCCAGTTCCTGTTCCCCTGCCTCTATCTCAGCTTTCGAAGCAGCAAGAGTATTCTCCTGTTCCTGAATCTGAATCCATCCGGCGTCAATCTCTGCCTGACCTGCTGTTATCTGTTCCCGTCCAGCATTCAGCTCGCTTTCTTTCTGAGAAAGCTGGGAAAGTCCATCCTCGACTGCTGCAAGCCCGCTTTCCAACTCACTTCTGGTCGCTGCAAGCTGCTGCCGCTGACTCTCAATCTGCGCTTCACTTGCCTGAATCTGCTGGCTTACCGCCGCCTCCTGTTCTTCCAGTGCAGACACCTGAGCTGCCAGAATATCTATTTCCTCCTGGGAAGCATCCGGATTTTCCAGTGCTGCGTTGTAACTTGCGCGTACTATCTCAATCTGACTCTGCAGCTCCGTCAGCTGAGCTTTTGCACTTTCCAAAGCACTTATTCCATCCTGAAGCTGTGCTTCTCCTGCTGATACCTGGGAAAGTCCATCTGTAATCTGCTGCTTCTGGGCATTTAACTGGGTTCTGGTACTTTCGATCTGCTGCTGTCCGGCAATGATCTCCGCTTTTGACTGATCCAGTTCACTTTGCTTTGTTGTCAAAGTCTGCTTTGCGGCTTCTAACTGCTGCTCGCCTTCCTCAATCTGGGCTTTTCCATCTGCAAGTTTCGCTTTATTTTCATCTAAAGTCTTCTGATTTTCCTCTAATTCTGCCAGACCACTGGTTACCTGCTTCTGCGCGGAATCAAGCTGAGCCTGTCCGTCAGCAAGCTGGGCTTTTGCTGCATTTACCTGACTCCATCCATCATCCAGCTGGCTTCTGGCAGTGTCAAGCTGGCTTTTGCTGGAGGAAAGCTGACTCCTGGCAGATTCCAGCTGACTTTTTCCATCAGCAAGCTGCGCTTTTGCATCTTCTAACTGGTTTTTCCCATCAGTAAGCTCTGTCTTCGCATCTTCCAGCTGTTTTTTTCCATCGGCAAGCTCTGTTTTTGCGTCTTCTAACTGGGATTTTCCATCTTCATACTCTTTCCTGCCGTCTTCTAAATCCTTTTCACCTTTATCCAGCTCTTCTTTTGCGTCAGCAAGCTTTTCATCTGCCTCTTTTTTCCCATCGTCCAGCTTCTTCTGGGCATCATTGATTTCCTCCTGTGCATCCGCCTTCACAGCTGCAAGGCGGATCTGACAGCGATCATCTGCTATGTTTTCAACACGGTCTTTGATCTTGGCGATCAGATTCTCATAACCGTCTGTATAACTTGTAAGACCCTTTGCTCCATGAACGGTCACATAAATCTGCGTATAAATTTCCTGGTCAAAATCTTCTGGGAGCACATATCCAAATCCATTGACTTCACCAGTTCCAAGGGTGGTATTTCCTCTATTAAAGGAAATATAAAGAGGACTTCTTCCAGTTCCCACTACCGTATATTCTGTGGTCACAAGAACGGGGGAATCTCCTTCTTCACGCAAAGCCACCTTATCTCCTACCTTATATTCATTGGAAGAAGCAAATGTGCTATCCAGAAAAATCTCTCCACTTTTTTCCGGAAGGCGTCCCTCCTGCACATCCAGTTTATTCACTGTGTCATTTATGGATTCAATGTGAAGAACCTTCTGCTTCTGGCCTTCCCCGCACATCACATCGGTAGACCAGGCACCTTCTGCGGACTCGATGCCATCTATACTTTCTATGGAAGAAACATCATCAGATGTCAGGCCCATTGTGCCCACAACCTTGATATCCATCAGGCTGCTTTCGTCATAATAGGCATCTCCGGAATAGCGCATATCCGGCGAGGAAGCCTGAATACCGGAAAAGAAGGCCACTCCAAGAGCCACGATCAGAAGAATGGAGATAAACCTGGATTTGCTTTTTCGGATCTCCATCCAGAATTCTTTTCTTAATGCTTTCATCTCTCACCTACCACTCAATTTCTTCTACCGGGGTTGGGTGGGCATTCAAAGTCATCTGTGCCACCTTGCCGTTTTTTATTTTAATCACGCGATCTGCCATAGGCGTCAATGCAGAGTTATGAGTGATAACCACTACTGTCATCCCCTTCTGGCGGCACATATCCTGTAAAAGCTTGAGAATCGCCTTACCAGTCTGGTAATCCAGAGCGCCTGTTGGCTCATCGCAAAGGAGCATCTTCGGATTCTTGGCAAGAGCTCTTGCAATGGAAACTCTCTGCTGTTCACCGCCTGATAACTGTGCAGGAAAATTTCCAAGTCTGTCTTTCAGCCCCACCTCTTCCAAAACAGTTTTCGGATCCATGGGGTTCTTACAGATCTGTCCTGCCAGTTCTACGTTTTCCAAGGCTGTCAGATTGGGAACCAGATTATAAAACTGAAAAACAAATCCAATATCGTCCCTGCGGTAGCTGGTGAGCTGGCGGTTATTGTATTTCGCTATATTCCTTCCATCTACCCAGATCTGACCGCTGGTGGCAGTATCCATTCCGCCCAGAATATTCAGAACCGTAGTCTTGCCAGCACCACTGGGCCCTACGATCACGGCAAACTCGCCTTTAGCTATGTTAAAGCTGATCTCATCTACTGCGATTATTTTTACTTCTTTCGTTCCATAAATCTTAGAAACCTTTTCAAGGTGAATATAGTTTTCTGTGGTACCCTGCAATTTATCACACTCCTGTTTTTCAAATATATTTTAATTTTAGTATAGCATTGCAGGTTTTTTTGTTCAATCAGAGAAAGTATGAAATTTCTATAAAGATAACTATACGTTACTGGTCACGGAGTAAACAGTAACAACTATACCAATCGCGTAGGATATGAATTCAAGTGTGCAGTTATAAAAATTATAGTTATTTCAAAAACAGCCTCTGACTTTCCCAGTAAAAAAGTCAGAGGCTGTTTTTCTTTCCTGCTCATCAATTGCAGAATATATAATTACAATCTGCATATCCGTATTTCATAAGGCGTGGAGAATATACATACCAGTATTTATCTGAACTGGAATCAATTACTACCACAGTATCACCGGTATTCAGTTCACCAATCTCATTTGCCGCATCATATCCCATAGCGGATCGAAGAGCCAGATATCCGGTAGGCACTTTTACATACAAGGTAGCATATGCATTTCCACCCACCAGATAATCTTTGTTTACAAATCCATTGGTATCATATTTCGGGGAATACACATACCAGTACTGGGAATCACTTGTGTCCAGAAGCTGTACGGTATCGCCGGAATATAATTCCCCGATTTCATTGGAAGCATCATATGCCTTCATATTGCGAAGTGCCAGATAGCCCTTGGCTACACTGACCGTTCTTACTTCGCCAAAATAGCTGGAATCTGTATCCAGTCCCTCTTCTCTGTACAGGTACTCCTGGTTCACATATCCATAGCCGTCCAGTTTCGGGGAATACACATACCAGTACTGAGAATTGCTACTGTCGGAAACCCAGACGGTATCTCCCGAATAAAGCTCACCGATTTCATTAGATGCATCATATTCCGGTGCATTGCGAAGAGCCAGATATCCGGTGGAAACGCTTACGGTCCACATTGTATCATAGGAAGATACGGAAGATGTCACAGAATCCAGATAATCATTATTCACATATCCGAAATCGTCATACTTAGGAGAGTATACATACCAGTAACCAGTGGCGCCAGTATAATCCAATACCTCCACCAGATCACCACTGTAAAGTTCTCCGATCTCATTACCACTATTATAGGATGTATCTGTCCGCAGAGCCAGATATCCAGTAACAACATTCACACGGTAAGTATTACAGGAAGCCTCTGCCTCCTGCGTAGTTCCGGGAACTGAAAATGCAAGGGCTGCAGCTGCAAGAACAGGTATGCAAATCTTCTTCATTTTCGTCATAGAAAAATCCCCCTTCATATAGTCGTTGCTGTCCACCCCATGACCAGCAACATACAATTTTCTGAAAAAACACTTTTTTCATGTATTTATATATGAAAATTATAACGGATTAACCATGGCTTTTCAACTCCGTTTTTCTTATTATACACCACCTGACTCTGTTTTTTGTAATGCTTCATTTCCATCTTCTGTGCCATAATTGCGCAGCATAAAACTGTCCTCTACAGCTTCTTTCATATTGGTAGCGTCTGCATAATTATTATTCAGGATCAGCTTATCTAAACCATAGCAGGTCTGCCCTTCAATGTAATGATCAAATTCCAGTTTAAAGCTATACCGATCTGTATCGGGGTCACTTGCAATAGACGAAAGACTAGTACATCGCTTCGTAAATAACTATACCAATCACGTAGGATGTGGATTCGAGTGTGCAGGTATAAAAACGTAGGCGTAGCGGCTACGCCGAGGCTTTTATACCTGTGCAATCGGATTCACAGACAAGTGAGTGGTATAGTTATTTCGAAAACGATGTACTAGTCTTTCCCTTAGAGCGTATAAAAAAGCGCTTATCAGAATTATTTTTTCAGACAACCGTAGCTGCCTGTCTTATCTTTTCCATTGAAATATTTCTTTGAAAATTCCTCCGCCGGACAGGGTCTGGAATAATAGTATCCCTGAAGCAATTCCGGTTTATAAGTCTGGACAACGGAAAGGATTTCCTTATTCTCCACCCCTTCCACACAAACCTTTATTCTGGTCTGCTTACTCAGATTCATAATATATTCCAGAATCGCCTGATCCATCTCATCATCCTGAATGGAACGGACAAAAGTATGATCGATCTTGATCCACTGTGGTTTCAGCTTGCGAAGCAATGCAATGGAAGAGTACTCCGTGCCGAAATCATCCAGTGCCATATTGATCCCCATATTTTAAAATATTCAAAATCATCCGAAGGCCATTGGGATCCGATACTTTACAGCTCTCTGTAAGCTCCAGGATCAGCTGCTTCTCCGGTGTGCCAGATTCTTCCACGATCCGTGTCACCATTTCTCTGAAGCCTTCCTGAAGTATCTGGATATAAGAAACATTCACGGAAATTACAAAATCAGGATTCTCCATGCGCCACAGTGCCGCCTGGGCAAGTGCCTTATTCAAAAGCCACTCTCCCACCTGTCGGATGGTTCCGTCTTCCTCCAGGATCGGAATAAATTCCATTGGGGAAACCAGGGTTCCATCCGGCAGATAAAAACGCATCAGAGTCTCAGCACCATAAACATCCTGAGTCTCTCCGTTCACCAGAGGCTGATATACCAGTGCAAACCCTCTGCAATTATTGGCAACAGACTCACGGAGCACTTCCTGCAGTCGGAATTTCTCCACCGTTTTTCTGTGCATTTGTCCGGAAAACTGCGCAATGCTGCCACGTCCCACTTTCTTTGCCTGCTCAAGGGCGTATTCCACATTTGCATGCAAAGTCTCGAAATCCTCTGCATCCTGTGGAAAAAAGGCCACTCCGCAGGAAATTGTCAACTGGATCTCCAGATTCATCTCCCTGGGGACTTCCACTGAAAACTTCTGCATTTCCTTGTAGATCCGGTCAAGTGCATTCTCGGATTTCTCAGTGGTAATACAATAGAATTTACCTCCTGGTCCTCGATAAGAAATAACGCCCTCCAGGCTCTGACATTTCTGTCCCAGACGCTGCAGAACCTCATCTCCTACCAAATACCCAAGAATATCATTGATTCTCTGAAGTCTGTCCACATCAAAAAGAAGAACAGCACCTTCCATTCCATGACTGATAAATGCCGGAAGCTGCTTCTTCAGCTCATGAAACGTATATAAACCAGTGGGCTGGTCAAACTTGGCATTCACACCAAGATTCATCATCGTGCCAACAAAAAGGCCAAGGCTTCCATCCGCATTCCGCTCCACAATTCCCTGGCACCTTACCCATACATATTTCCCATATTTATTTAAAGCCCGGTATTCACAATTATGCCGGTTGCTTTTCCCCTCAAAAATACGGCCGATATCCTCCAGAAAAATATGCTGGTCTGCAGGATGAATATGCTGTACCCATTCCTTCGCCGTATTCTCTATAAATTCTCCTGGCAGATTGAAGTAATCCACACTTGGCTTAGACCATCTGGAAAAATCGCGTTCCAGGTCTGCTATATAAATGTACATATTATCTGAAGTCTGAGACAGAGCATCAAATATATGGCTGTCAAGATTAGAGATATCTATCACACAAAATCACTGCCTTCCCTTTTCCCCTAATACGTCAATATTTTACCATATTTTGCACAATTCTGTCTACAGATTTTGACAATTTTGCACATAAAATGTTAATAAAGTATAAAAAGAAGAATAAATAATACAAACATTTTTATGATAATCTGTAATCATTCCGCAGGCGCCAGAGCCTGTCTGAAAAATCATTCCCGCAATCTGCACGCCCCACTTTGCAATATATTTTGCCGAATTCGACTGTTGTAGCCTAAAAAAGGTACCATATCTCCCATTTCAGGAAATACAGTACCTTTTACAGAAATGAATTTATTTTTTAATTACTTTACTGCCTCGAATGCTGCGTCCAGAGCCGCGATCAGGTCTTCCACTTTCTCAATACCGATGGAAAGACGGATTGTGTTTGGTTTGATGCCCTGGTCAAGAAGCTCTTCCTCTGTGCACTGGCTGTGTGTGGTTGTTGCAGGATGGATCACAAGGGATTTTACATCTGCAACATTTGCAAGCAATGAGAAGATTGCAAGGTTATCAATAAACTTCTGAGCGGTCTGTGCATCACCCTTGATCTCAAATGTAAAGATGGAACCGCCGCCGTTTGGAAGGTATTTCTTATAAAGATAATGACTTGGCTCACTCTCCAGTGATGGATGATGAACAGCTTCTACCTGTGGATGTTTAGACAGGTAATCTACGATTTTCAGGGCGTTGCTTACGTGACGCTCCACTCTTAAGGAAAGAGTTTCCAGTCCCTGTAAAAACAAAAATGCATGGAATGGAGAAAGGGTAGCTCCTGTGTCACGAAGGATGATTGCACGAATATAAGTTACAAATGCTGCCGGAGCGGTTGCCTCTGCAAAGGAAATTCCATGATAGCTTGGGTTCGGCTCAGAAATCCACGGGAATTTGCCGGATGCTTTCCAGTCGAAGTTGCCACTGTCTACGATCACGCCACCGATTGCAGTTCCATGGCCTCCGATGAATTTGGTTGCGGAATGAACGACGATATCTGCACCATACTCAATCGGGCGAACCAGGTAAGGAGTTGCAAATGTAGAATCAACTACAAGAGGAATGTTATGTTTGTGCGCAATTTTTGCAACTTCTTCAATATCAATCAGATTGGAGTTCGGATTTCCAAGGGTCTCAATAAAGATTGCTTTTGTGTTTTCCTGGATTGCAGCTTCGAAAGAGCCTTCTGCATCCGGATCTACAAATGTTGCGGTGATGCCGCTGGTCTGCGGAAGAGTATGTGCCAGAAGGTTGTATGTTCCGCCGTAGATGGTCTTGGAAGCTACAATGTGCTCACCTGTTTTTGCAAGTGCCTGGAATGTATAATTGATAGCTGCTGCACCGGAAGCAACTGCAAGCGCTGCAACTCCGCCTTCAAGAGCAGCAATTCTCTGCTCGAAAACATCCTCTGTAGGGTTGGTAAGTCTTCCATAAATATTTCCGGCATCGCGAAGTCCGAAACGGTCAGCTGCATGCTGTGAGTTATGGAATACATAAGATGTAGAAGCGTAGATTGGAACAGCTCTTGCATCTGTTACTGGATCTGCTTTCTCCTGTCCAATGTGTAACTGTTTTGTTTCAAATCCCCAGTTTTTAGAATCTCTGATATCTGCCATTTTTCTTTCCTCCGTATGTTTACTATTTTTCATCATTTTTTGTTAATGTTAGTTTTGTTATTGTTTTTGATGTTTTTCTTTGCTGTTGCTTTGTTTTTGTTGATGAATGCATAGTAACATACTGGGGATTATCTGTCTAATATGTAAAAATAATATCTGGTTATAGGTTCATTCTATAACCAGGTATTTGGGGAATTTTTCTTTGCATATTTCTTTACACTATTCAGAAACGCCTCATGTATCCTGTCATCCTCATCCAGTTCCGGATGAAATGCCAGTCCATACTGCTCTTTATACTTTACAGCTACAATATTTCCATCCACCTCAGCCAGTACTTCTGCGCCTTCTCCGCATTTCTCAATATAAGGGGCACGAATGAATGTCATGGGAACCTGACCGATTCCTTTCATTTCCCTAATGGTGTGAAAACTGCCAAGCTGTCTGCCGTAGGCATTTCTTTTTACTGTCACAGGCATGGTTCCGAAATACACATGCCCGTCATTAGAGAGGTGGTCAGCCAGAAGGATCACCCCCGCACAAGTGGCAAGCACCGGCATTCCAGCCTGGATTTTCTCTTTCAAAGGCTCAAACATTTCCAGCTCCCGAAGGAGTTTTCCCTGTACCGTACTCTCACCGCCTGGCAAAACCAGTCCGTCAAAGTCTCCATCCAGGTCTTCTTTTTTCCGCAGCTCCACGCACCGGGCACCCAGTTTTTCCAGTTTGCTCTTATGTTCTGCAAAAGCTCCCTGCACAGCAAGGATTCCGATTTTCATCTTATTTGCCCCTCTCTGCCATCAGAAGCTGGATTTCCTGCTCATTGATTCCGACCATAGCTTCACCAAGGTCTTCGGAAAGCTCTGCAAGCATTTTGGAATCCTGATAGTTGGTGACCGCTTTTACAATCGCTGCGGCACGCTTCTTTGGATCACCGGATTTGAAAATACCAGAGCCCACAAACACACCTTCTGCGCCAAGCTGCATCATAAGGGCCGCATCTGCAGGAGTCGCAACGCCGCCTGCTGCAAAGTTTACCACCGGAAGTCTTCCGTTTTTGTGTACATACTCAACCAGCTCATATGGCACACGCAGGGTCTTTGCTTCTTCAAAAAGCTCATCCTCACGCATAGAAACCACTTTCCCGATTTCGCTGTTCATCATGCGCATGTGGCGCACCGCCTGTACCACATCGCCGGTTCCTGGTTCGCCTTTTGTACGAATCATGGAAGCACCTTCTGCGATTCGCCTTAAAGCTTCCCCTAAATCTTTGGCTCCGCATACAAATGGCACTTTAAACTGACGCTTGTCAATATGGTAAACATCATCTGCCGGGGAAAGCACCTCGCTCTCATCAATATAATCAATCTCAATTGCTTCCAGAATCTGCGCTTCTACAAAATGTCCGATACGACATTTCGCCATAACCGGAATGGAGACTGCCTCCTGGATTCCTTTGATCATTTTGGGGTCGCTCATCCTGGAAACACCGCCTGCTGCACGAATATCTGCCGGAATCCTCTCCAGCGCCATAACCGCACAGGCACCTGCCTCCTCTGCGATTTTTGCCTGTTCCGGAGTGGTAACGTCCATGATCACTCCACCTTTTAACATCTGTGCAAGCTGTTTATTTAATGCATATCTTTCCTGGCTCATTTTGATTTCCTCCTGTATGTATTGTGCAGAAAAATTGTGGGGCACTGTTTTAACAGATCTCCATTTCTTCAACTGCCTTTTATTTGTCTGAAAGCATACAGGAATACTGTACCGTTATAAATATCCAATTTTTATATATTTTAAAATGACAGTTTGAATATTTTCTCTCAAACTGTCCTGCAGGACTTGTTTTTTTCCAGCAAAACCTTCAGTGCCCGGGCAATTTCTATCTCGTCTTCTGCTATCAGGATACGCATAATTTTCCTCCATTTTTTCTGAAAAGGAGACGCTTACGCGTCCCCCATTTTCCCGCCCCTCCTAGAGCCTTTTTCAAACACGCTCTAGCCTGATGGCAAGTTGCAGGGGCAAATAATATACTATTATTTTTTCGGTTTCTTTCGCGCCATTATGCCACCGATCCGGCCCGTTTCTTTGGCGGAGAGGCTTTTCCACCCCCCTTCTAAGACTTTATCCAGAATGCCAAGTTCCTGAGCAATTTCATATTTTGTCTGTTCTTCAGGGGTAAGATTTCCGGATTTGTAAGCTTCTACTTCTTTGTCTTTGTTCATATGTCTATGCTCCTTTTTACAGTGTTTGGATGTATATAGGGAGTATGGACAAAATATAATACATTTATTCAAAGTGGATGCAATTTGACATGGCATATTCCACGCGAACCGTCGCAATATTCTGCCAAGCTGACTGTCAACTACAACTAAGCAGCTCGGCCCCCCGCAGCTAAGTTTTCGCAGGCAGTGGATCTTGTGCGATTCTTCTTATGCTTTCGGAATAATAATCGCTGCAATAATATATGCCCAGATTCCTGCGCCGCCGAAGCAGGTCAGGATTACCCAGGCCAGGCGGACCAGGGTTGGGTCGATATCGAAATACTCGGCAATTCCTCCGCACACACCGCACAGCATACAGTTTACGGTTGATTTGTATAAACGCTTATTACTCATAATTGATTCCTCCGATCTGACATTTCTGTCTTATTTTTTTATCCATTACATAACTTTACACCAGAGCGTGTCTGAAAAGAGCTTTCTGCAAGATTTAGCTTTCTCCAGTAAACTCCACATCAATCTCGCCCATTCCGCATTCCAGCACCATATCTTTTCTGGCACCTTCATTGGAAATATTTTTCTCAATGCCAAGTCCACTGTACTCAGAATCCTCCAAATTAATCTCACCCATACCACAGGAAAGATCGTAATTATAGTCCTTCTCTTTTCCAGTTACTACCATGTCAATTTCACCAGCACCGCAGTCCGCATTCAATTTCTGAATATCAAGCTGATCAATGTCGATGGTTCCGGCGCCAACCTGAAGATCACAATACGCTGCTGTGATATTTCCATAACCGCTAAATTCTCCAGCGCCAACTTCCATCGAAAGCTCCTGTACCTTTAAATCGCACTCCAGATCAATAGTACCCATGTCAACACCCAGGCTTACCGTATCAAAGTCTTTCCCGGAAGGAACAATGACTTTTATCTGTTTCTTCTTTTTTACATTGCCACTGCGGGTATCTGTAATCATGATTTTCCCGGAAGTTTCCTTAACCACCACATCGTTCTTCGTATCATTTGCCACATTTACCCGAATCTTGTCACCATCGTATTCCTGGATAAGGAGCTCATCATACTTCAAACTGATTTCCAGATCACTGGCAAAATCCATATCCACAGTATTTCCATCTAAAGCATCCCAATCTATGTCAGAAGAATGATATTGGGCGTTTCCCCAATGGATCAGACCAGCCAGCGGATAATCATTATCCTGAAGCAGCTGTCCAGCCTGATCAAACACATTTCCGCCTGTTTCCACTGCTGCTACAGAAATTCCACCGATACAGAAACCAATTCCTGCCACTGCGAAAGCACCTGCTGCAATCAGCATTCCCTTTGTTCCTTTTTTCATGCCTGCTCCTCCTTCTTATTCCGATACACGATTTTCTGGAAAAAGTCTGTTACCTTACGAAGAATCCATGGGAAAATCGTGGAGCCCAGCCATCCTGTTAAAATGCAGAAGAGAATTCCTAATGCAAACAAAAAACAGCCGATTCCCATTACCAGAAGTCCCACAGCTGTATTGGTAACCAAAGTTCCAACACCCACACTAATGCAGGCGCAAGCTGCTACGATAAATGCGAACGCCACAACTCCGGATACAAAAATCGCCAAAAACGGAAACAAGATCACCACCAGTAAAATACTGAACACGCCACTGGCTGCTGTAATGATAAATGGGGAAAGAAATACCAGAGCAATTAGGATCAGGATAAACCTGCTGTTGCTTCCCTTCTCTTTCGGGCGATATCCCCTGTGGATACGATCTGTTTTTCCTGCATGTTCCCCATCTCTTTGGCGAATCTCCGGCATATAAGAAGCCTTGTTTTCCCTCAAGTCCTCATATCCATTCTCTGTATACTGTGCATATTCCTCATTGCTTTCGTCAAGGTCTGCCTTTATTATGGCAGCCACTTTTCCGGGGCTTCCAAGCTCTCTGATCACGGAAGCCTCATTCTCAGGACCAGCTTCATCAAAATAACTGTTGTAGTAAGCCAGCGCCTCCTGCTTTTCTGCTTCCGAAATATCAGACAGCAGCCTCTCTAGCTGTTTCATAAACTGCGCTCTGTCCATACCTGTTAATTCTCCTCCCTCATGTGGCCTCTGTCCGCATTTCTGCCAACGTCCTCAAACATACTGCCTATCTTGGTGGAATAATTCTTCCACTCGATCTTGTACAAATTCAGCTGTGCCTGCCCTTTCTCCGTCAGTTTATAATATCTGCGATTTCGTCCGGCATATGCCTGATCGTAGACTTCCAGGCAGTCATCCTTCTGCAGGCGGCGCAGCACTGGATAAAGTGTGGATTCTGAAATATCCAGAACTCCGCGTACATCCTGGGTGATCTTGTATCCGTAAGTACCTTCCGGCTCCTTGGACACAACCGCCAGGACAATAGCGTCCAGAAGTGCAGCTCCTGTGTTAAATACCATCTGATCACTCCAATCATATTATATAATTCATCAATATTGTTTAATTAATAATACTATATGATATATAATATAGTTTTGTCAATACTATTTTTGAAAACAAATTTCTATATTCCCATCATTTACACAAAAAAAGGCGCAGCCAATGCCACGCCAATATTTCAACATATTTTCTTTCACTTCAAATAATTGATAAATTTCTCCGTCACAGGTGAAAGCCTTTTTTATCCTTCACTACAAGCCCAATTTTTTTCTTTTTCAACGCCTTCTATTGCTTTACCTGGCAGGCAATTTATAGATACTTGTGAGTAATTTTTTACCTGTATTGGTCTCAAATACGCGCTCTCTGGCTGTTTCAACAGCATTCTCAGACATTTCACTTTCATCTGCATTTACAAGAAAATCAGCTTCCAGAAGAATGCGGTAATCCAGTCCGTCTACGTTTGTATAGGTGTGGTGATGGCTAACCAGATAGTTGATTCTCTCTTTCATTTCATCATCAATTTCCACATCCTTGAGGAAATTTTCTACCAGCTTAGGACTTTCTTTTTCCTGGTTGGAGCCATTTGTATTACCATATTTTACGCGGCATACAGGGCAGGCAATGTCGTGGATCACGGCTGCGATTTCCAGAATTTTCTGCTTTCTTTCGGTTAAATTTTCCATCTCGCCAATCATTCTGGCATATGTATATACCTTCAGGAAATGGGCAATATCATGCTTGTTTCCATCGGAATATGCGATCATTTTTGCGATAACATTATTTATGGTTTGCTGTGTTTCTGTCATGTTTTTTCCTCCTCGTTTGCATTCAAAAAGCGGCAGAAATCATCTGGAAGGGGAGCTTCCAGAGTGATTATTTCATCTGTAAATGGGTGACAAAAAGTCAACTTCCAGGCATGGAGCGCAGCTCTTTTGAAGCAGTTATTCCTATTATTTATTCTTCCTTCCATATTCTTTTTTTCTTTGCTGTTACTCATTTTCAAACATGTTCTAGGATTGTACATCGTATCTCCCAGAAGAGGGTGACCTATCCCTAACATGTGAACCCGGATCTGATGGGTTCGTCCGGTTTCCAGCTGAAGCTCAACAAGAGTCACATTGCCGAAACTTTTTATGTTCTTATAATACGTAACTGCATTCCTGCTTCCTGGCAACAGTCCATCTGGAGAAATTGTCATTTTCATGGGATTTTCCGGATCCGGGGCAAGTGGTATAGCAATTTCTTTCCAGAATACAGAATCATTTGCTTCTGATAAATCTCCTTCTGCAAGCGCCAGATATTTCTTCTGCAGCTTTCCTTCTTCCCTCTGCTTCTGCAATCTGGCTGCCGCCACCTGGTTTCTGGCAAAAAGTAAAATCCCGGAGGTCTCTTTATCCAGACGTCCAATGGACCGAATGCGTGTTGTCTCATTTTTTTCACGAAAATAGGCTGCGAGCAGGTTAGAAATGCTGTCCTGATAATGGCTTCCGGATGGGTGCGTCACCATACCAGCCGGCTTGTTTACTACAAGTAAATCCTGGTCTTCATAAAGGATCTGAAGTTTCTGGGGTTTTAATCCGTCTTCCAGCTCTTGTCTTTCGAAATCCAATAATTGTTTTTTTCCTCGTTCTATGAAACTACTTGTATCTGGACACACCAGTTGCTTTGAATCAATCCCTTTCGCTTCCAGACATACCTGAAGCCGATCACCAGGCACTGCTATTTCCGTTACACGGCACTGTTTTCCATTTTTAAGGATACCTCCCGGCCTGAACTTTGCCTGACTGATCTGCCTCTTTGTAAGCCCTGCCTCAGCCCGCAAAACCTCTCCTACTTTTCCAAACTCTGTAATCTTTATCTCAAGATATCTTTCCATATCTGCATCCTTGATAGCTCCTGCCCATATCTTTGTCAAAATGAAATCTCCGCTGCTCAAAACACGAAGCTTGTTTAGCTTTATCACATAGTTTATCACAAAATGAAAGCTTATGAAATCCCCTATGATCTTAAAACAGGAAATAATAAGCAAGCCGAAATACACACAGGTATTCGGCTTGCAAAATTTGTCATATATTTTTCAAAAAATTCTTTTTGTCCACGTTCCAGAATGTGTTTGAAAAAGGCTTTCTGCAATCTGCACGCTCTAGTACATCGTTTTCGAAATAACTATACCACTCACTTGTCTGTGAATTCGATTGCACAGGTATAAAAGCCTCGGCGTAGCCCGCTACGCCTGCGTTTTTATACCTGCACACTCGAATCCCCATCCTACGCGATTGGTATAGTTATTTACGAAACGATGTACTAGTTTTACCTGCTTATCAGTATTCCATCAGCCTTCCTGCCTCATCAATATAGAACACGTCATCCGGTCCTATATAATAGCTGTCGGAACCATCAAAGTACATTACATTTCCTTCCCCATCATACCAGTAATAAGTATCTCCCGGATCACTTTCCTCTACATAATCTTCATCAGGAATGTAGTCTCCGTATCCTTCACCATCGTCAGCTGTCTGGGCTTCGTAGGCGATAGAATCGGACTCTCGTAAAAAAGCTGCACCTGCATAAATATTTCCATATCCGGAAATCACAGGACTGAGCATCAGATCGCCATCTCCATCCAAAGTAACATCTGTCACATAGATTCCGCTGTCATTGACCAATTTCAGGGCAGTTGTGCCAAGTGTGGTAAAAGTACCGCTGTCAAAAAAATATCCCCCTGTTTTATCACTATTCAGGCTGTTGTAGATTTCCCAGGTTCCTTCTCCATAAAGCCGGATATTCATGGCATTTAAATCTCCATACTGGTACCAGCTGTCAAAATAAGAGATAAACATTTCCAGGCTCTCTCCTTCGGCACTTGGATCATAATCTTCCCCTTGAGTGAAAGTGGTTTCTGTATTTTCAACGCCCTCAATCTCCGTCAGCTCCAGAGAAGAAATGGCATCCCGGTATTCCGCCTCCATCTCCTCAGCAAAATCCGCTGAAACTCTGTAAGCATAAGCAAAGGTATTGGTATCCGTCTGGAAATACAGCATTTTCCATTTGCAGGTATCTTCATTTGCTCCGGTGGTAAATTCCAGTTCATATACCGGATAAGTGAATTTCTCTGTATATTCCTGATTCTGTACTGCTGTGAAATCCTTTATTTCCGATTCACTTACAAAGCCTGCAAACTGTTCCATATATTCCTCCGGGGTACCGGTGAATTCATTGTCATTTAAAGCACTGCAGTTGACGATCACCGTCATACAGTCCTCTGTCATATCGGAATAGAAATACCCTCCTTCCCAACTGGAATTGTTATAAAGAGGGCGCAGTCCTGTATAGCGTTTATTTGACATGAGGACATAGCTTTTCTTTTCCACGCTGTCTTCGTTTTCAGTCTGACCTTCCGAATTCTCTTCTGCCTGATCTTCCTCTGCTCTGGTAAAAACCGCAGCTCCGTCATTTCCCATATGAAGAGTATCCGCGGAGTCCAGATAAAATCCCTCCAGCCACATGCCCATGCGATTGTACATGTCATATCTGCCATTTCCGTCGTTGTATTCATCCACATATTCCAGATATCCCTGAACATCATCGCCTTCTCCGGTGTGATATACAAACAATCCGTCTGCACTTAAGGTAAGAGTTTCATCAGCCTGTGCATCTTCATTTTTCCATACACCGGAAAGTGCTGCATAGTCAGCTCCGTCCTCTACCTGAAGCGTATCCTCGTTTTCTGCCATTACGCTGTAAATACCAGCTGTGGGAACAACTGCTGCACATAAAATAAACGCGATGACCGCTGTAACTATTTTTCTCTTCATACCATTTTCCTCCTGTCGAAATATGTTGTACCTTTACTATACGTTTTCTCTGACAAAAATAGTATTAACTTCCAGTTAGCTTTTCCCTTCCATCATCTCCAAAAGATACTTGCGCTTCACCCGGACATCCCCGGGAATCTGTAATTTGGAATAAATCTGATTGATGTACTGCTTCACAGTTCCCTCGGATAAAAACAGACTCTGGGCGATTTCTTTGTTACTCATATGCTTCGCCATAAGCTCCGTAATCTCCAGCTCACGATCTGACAGTACTTTAAAGACCGGCGGATACGCCTCCTCTTTTTTTAACTGATCGCACCGCATTTCCCATTCTTTCCCCATTCTGGTGATCCTGAAAAGAAAATTTTCATTGATTCCGAAAAAGCTTCCCTTCAAAAGCTCCTCTATGTATGGATAATTCTCCACAAATGGCATAAGGATTCCATCTGGAAAAGCCTGGGAAAGTGATCCTCTCAAAAGTTCAAGCGCCTGTTCTGTTTTTCCCAGCTTCCAGTTGGCCGCAAGAAGCTGGATCTGCACATGAAGCGCCACCAGATCGTAGTGAAGAGCCTGACACATGGCAAGAATGGATTCGCTTCTTCCGATCACCTTCGAATATTCTCCCTGGGCAAGATAAACCTGATTCTCGATCATTTCCATCATCGGTCTCCCAGGTGCCAGAAAATTCACAGTAGAAAGCATATGCGCTCCAAAGAGAGCCGGAATCCGCTCCGTTTGTCCGGTGACTGCATAGTAATAGGCGCAGGTGCTGTCAAAAATATTGACCCAGGTGGTATTATGCCCCTGCAGCAGTTCTTTTCGACGTTCTTCAAATGTATTTCTCATTTTTATGTCCATGCAGATAGACAGCCTTTGTGCCAGAAAATCGCAGCAAAGTGCAATGCTCTCCTGCCCGTTTCCCTGAATCTGGGTATAAGCCTTTTCCAATGCTATGTGGGCATCAACAAAATTTCCGCGCATAAAGTGAGCCTCTGCGCTCATAATCGTTTCTGCACCCTGTCCGTGTCCGTTTGTGATCTTGTAATAATGAGGCATACACTGGTTCATCTCTTCCAGCTCTTTGTCAAGATCTCCGCTTTTCCTGTGAAACATCATAAGTACAGATGGGGAGCCAAACGTCCAGCCTCCGTCACTTCGGATACTGATGGCAGGTCTTGTCATCTTCTCGCTGGCACTGCGGTGAAACTGACTCATTCTCGAAATATCATTGTACATAAGAAAGCTCTGGATCAGGTCGCATTCGCCCAGAAGATTTCCTCTCTCTTCCTCAGACAGCTTTGGATGTTCTCTGATGGATGCCAGAAGAAGTTCTTTCAGTTCCAGCATTTTGGGAATATTTTTCCAGTTAAACATGCATCTCATAAGAACCAGAATTGCAAGCGGATATTCTTTTAAAACGGAAACCGGACATCTGTTCAAAACTTCCAGAACCTCTTCCGGTTTTAGAGAAGCAAGTAAGATTCCGGCATCTTTTTGCACCACCCGGAGAATAGCTGCAAAATTCTGATTTCGCCGGTATGCTGACAAGGCATGGATATAGGCACCATGTTTTTCATACCATGCACCATATCTTTCATAATAGAAAGCCTGTCTGGAATCATCCAGTGTTCTGAACGCACGAAACGCGCACTCTTTCATCATATGGTGAAAGCGGTAAGTCTGCCCGTCATTCAGGCAGGTGACAAAAGCATTCTGCCTGGTGAGCGTTTTCAAGATCTGGTGTACGTCTTCTCTTTTTGTAATAAATTCTGCCATCTCTTCCGTGAATTCATCTGCAAGCCCCATGGCACTTAAAAATTCTTTTCTGTCTTCTGGCAAAGGATTCAGCATGGAAGCGGAAAACATCTGGTAAATATCAGATGTTTTTCCTGGCAATTCTCCTGATTTTGAAAAAGAACACAAATTCAGGTAAACAGCTGCGAACCATCCTTCGCTGGATTTCAGAAGCTGCTCAAGCTGGCTGTCTGTCAGGCTAGTTCCGCAGCGGCGAATATAGGCTGACAGCTCCCCAGCGTTCAGACGCAGATCGTCTATTTCTATTCTGTGAAGTCTTCCTCCAAGTCTTACAATCCAGTCATCACTGATAAAATGATTTCGGCTTGCTACGATCAGATGCACATTTTCCGGAATCCTCCCTGCCATTCTGCACAGGAAAGTGACCGCCCGGTCATCTTTTAACAGATGAAAGTCATCTATAAAAATATAACAATTTTCACATTTTTCCAGTTGATAGCATAGAATTTCCGTCAAAAATCCAGCGGAGGCTTCATCTTCCGGGCAGTCGTAGTTTTCCAGAAAGTTAAGACCTGCGAAGGAAAATGCATTTTGCACACTTTTCCAGAAGATGGAAAGGTTTTGCGAGTAGATGCTGATCCGGATCAGCAAAGCCTGACTGTCTTTCGCCATTCTGGACAGATACCAGTTTACGGCAGTTGTTTTGCCATATCCCATAGGGGCTGTTATGGCTGTCAGCGCGCTGTTGGAAACAGGCTGCAGGGATTTTTGTAAACGTTCTGATATGTAAATGGAATTCAGGCTGATTTTTTCTTTTGGCATTTCATACCCTCACTCTCTTGCTTTATAGATCTATTGCTGTTGAATAATTTTTCAGACACGCTCTAATGATCATTTTATTTTTAATTATAGTGGAAAAGACAGGAAATTCCAATGGATTCTTTTGCTTTTGCTTATGTTTGACTGTCAAGCGTTTTTGAAAATGTCCTAAAATAATTGAAGTATTAGCCCCGGCTTTTTGCTGGGGCTTGTTATATTGATGTGCTTCATTCCTCAGGCAATTTTTGTATCTT
>NZ_QUIO01000039.1:0-39199 GCF_003480145.1 Ruminococcus sp. AM42-11
CAAGCCGCGCATTTCAGGAGCGGTTTTAGTGGAGGCGAGATCCATGACTTACGGAGACTTAGGCGCGAAGGCTTTCCTGAGCGTCTTAGTCGTAGTTAGTCATTAGCTTGCCGGAACGTTGCGACGCGCGGCGGTGAATATACATTGTGAAATCGCGTCCGGAATAACGACCAACACACTAAATAGCAATGAAATTTCCTATTGCGCCAAAAATGCCAGGTTAATTTTCCTGGCATTTTTATTCAATATTCAATCTCTACATCTTTTTTGCCGATCAGCCCATTATCCAGGGGATGCCAAGTCTCCAGGTACTGCGTTTCCTCATCCTCGGACGAATTCAAATTCAAGATTGTCCTGGTTGTCACCATTTTGCCGGAAGTATCTTCCTTTCTGATTTCCGCCAGAATATAGGCAGTGTCTGCTTCTACCCTCAAGCTATCCGGCACCTCAGATGGCTTATAGGCAGTCTGTTTCAATACCTGATTCGCCTCATTCATCTGGTAAATGATGGTCCGCACCGGCTTGTACATAGTGGCAAACTGAACCGTCACTTTACAGCCTTCTGTCTTAGTCTTTCCATTTTCCACTGTAGTAGTTTCACCGGAAAGGGTAGCTGCCATAGTGTTTCCTTCTGAGCCTCCCACACCGTTGGAATAGCCGTTTCCAGCCATGGCATAAATTTCCCCGTTTTCTTTCTGGAAAACCGGATTTACATACTGGGTGTGTTCTGACTTGCCAGAGACCTGGTAAACAGTGGCGCTGATTTCCTGTGTTTCTCCATCATCGGTAACGTTGTAGTTCAAATACGGATCTCCTACTCCGTCGGAGCAAAGATTTCCTACAGATGTATTTCCATCCTCATCTTCGGTCACTGGCATTAAAATGTATTCTCCTTTTATGTCTCCAAAGGAAATTTTCCACTCAGAAGAAGACTGGGCACCTTCTTTATCCACAGTTGCCACAAGTTTCCCCTCATAACGGCTGTCATTTCCTATGGTGATACTGCTGTTGTTCATAAGGGAGGCGGCATGGTCGTTCAGATAGCCTTCCATATCATATAGGTCCAGATATTCGGAGGTGATAAAGGCGCCGATCAGGCGGTCACCGTTTCCATCTGTGCCGGCTTCTGGGACTGCAAGAGTACAGCCGCTGGCTGTAAAGGCCATGAAAATAACCGATAATTTGAACAAACTTTTTAACAGATGATTGTTCTCCCGTCCCTTCAAAAATCTTTCTGCAAGATGTGCATCACAATTTGTGGAAAATTTTCTCCAGATGAGAGCACCGCAATGGACCACCTTAACCGATTTTTGGTGATATTTTGATTTCCTAATCTTCATTTTCGTCCTCCTCCAGATTTCCATCAAATTTTAAGATATCGCCAACATCGCATTGCAGGAAATAACAGATCCGGTTAATGGTGTGGAACCGCACGCCCTTGGCCTTTCCGCTTCTGAGGACGGACAGGTTGGCTTCTGTGATGTTTACCAGGCTGCACAATTCCTTGGACGTCATTCCCCGCTCTTTCAATACGTCTTCAAGGCATACTTTTATTGCCATAAATCATTTCCTTTCATTATTGCAAATTGCTCCATATTAAATAGTCAACGATATTAAATTAAGAGTCGTTACCTGAATACCCTTGCTTCTTCCTATATAACGAATCAAGACACTTGCAGTCCGGCTATCATTTATATATCTCCATACGCTTAAATAAACAGGTCATTATCCTCTTTCAGTCTCTGCATTTCCCTTATATACTTTGCAAACAACAGCACTGCCAGCACAAAGGCCAGGGAAAATACCGGGACCGCCACCACATACTCAAGCTGATAAAGGCTACTCTGGAAAAACAATTGTAGTAGGTTAAATACCGCACCCAGCCCAATAGTGGATGCTAAGGTCCACACGCAAAAGTGGGAAAGTTTTTCCGCCAGTTTTACACTCTCTTCCTGATACAGGTTTTCCTTCATTGCAGCCAGAAGCCTTCTCGCCAGGAAAACAACTATAATATCCAGTACATAAGGCAGAATACGGACTGCAAAGTGGAGGAACAGAAAAACATAGGTGGGGGTAAGGTTGGAAAAAGTAAAAAATCCATCGCTTAGCTCTATGCCTGTATTTCCCTTCTGTACCGTTTCCAGATTCTGAAGCAGCCCTCCCAGCTCCTGTCCAAAGATGCCGTACACCAATACCACGCTCACAGTGCCAAGAAGGAACCAAAGTCCCTTTTGCAGTTTCTCCGTTCCTGCATTCTTATAATAAAGCAAAATGCGGATAAGCAGGTAACCCAGAAGGACGGAATAGAAGGTACTTCCCAGGGACCATTTCCCGGTGCCTGGTACTCCGGTGGACAATAGTCCCGGATTGATCATGTAGTATAGGGTTACAAAAAGAAGAGCGCTGATAACCAGAAGCATGAAATCCAGAGGTTCTGATTTCTTGCGCCAATGCAGGAATCCCCAAATTCCAGCAGGGATAATTCCCAACAGCATGTATAAGATGATTGCGACCACATTTCCTACAGCCCCAGACAGCGACAGAACCCGCAGGCCAGCTCCGATCTGCTCAAAAGGGAATGCGATCAAGGTGGAAAACAGGCCGGATAAGCTGCGCTGTAAAATACAGAACAGGACGCAGGCGGCCGCTTCCACAGATAAGAGGGTAAATAAATGTCTTTCTTTCATGGGGAACCTCCTTTTTGCAGATATCGAGAAAATCCGCTATCGTGCTGGATTAAACTATCTAATCCTTTACTATAGATTTCTTTATCTGGTTTATAAGAATTATTGAAAAACGATAATTTATAATTTAATTATAGCTTAAAATTATCGTTTGTCAATAATTTTAATAATAAAAAAATTGCCAGGCAGAATTTTCACGCTCTGCTCTATCCAATGGACAGAAGAAACGTTTTTATTTTCTTACCTGGCATTTTTCACACAAACCTATCTGTACACACTAAAGCGTGTTTGAAAAATCATTCCTGCAATATGGTCTTTGCCGTCTCTCAGGAGGTGCAGTTCCTCTTCTCTTTTTCAGTAACTTACTGTGTCACATCTCCAAGCACGATCCGAATCAATGTCTTGTCCAGCATCAATGTCCTGTTCCAGGGATTGATGATCACACCGCTGATTTCTTCCTCGGACAGCGCTGTCTCCAGTACTTTTCCGATGTCTGTCATAAAGGTTGACATAACGCTTTCGCTGCCTTTTAGTTCCTCATCGAAGCTGGTAAAAACCGCCCACCAGCTGTTTCCGTCGGAGGTTTTTACTGCCTGTAATTTCATCTGACCAGCTGCCTCGTTTGGCTCTACGGCGATGATTACCTGACCGTTTTCACGCATGCGTCTTCGTACCACGGTCAGTGCATGAGCCAGCAATTCTTGCGTTGGCTGCTGCTGAAGTGCTGCGATTGCATCCTCGATTTTCTCATTTCCAAGTAAACCTTCATCTGTTTTATCCATATCATTACTCTCCATTGAGCTAATTTCTGTATTAGAGCGTGTTTGAAAAAGGCTTTCTGTAATCTGCCGCTCTTTGATTATACCCTTTTATAAATGATTGGTTCATCATATCCAAAAGTTCTCTTCCCGTTAACTTCCATACTTTCAGATACTTCCAGACAACGATCGGAAAACTTTTCCCAAAGTTTAAATATCATTACCGGCGAAAACTGGCTTATGCTGCCGCCTTCCCAGATTCCGTCCTTTTCATGGTAAAGTGCGGGAGTAAATTTTTCGGATTTTTTCAGTTCCGCGTAATCAACCTTCTTCATGGATGCGTATGAAAATACCTTCTTATCTTCTCCTTCTGGAATTTCATAAGAGGAAAGTAAAATTCCCTGTTCTGTTTCTGTAATAAGAAAAAGATGTGGTGATGCATGACGTTTTCCATTCGTTTCATAGTAGCTTTCTTCAACAACAAATCTGCCATTGAAATCCTCCGGAAGATTTTTTATTTTGTCATTGCAGATTGTATTTACATGCTCGGCATATGGATATGTTTTCCCTTCCGCCTGCATCTTATCAAACTGCTCCTTGTTATCAAAATGTCCTGTCATCATTTCTGTAAATTCATCAAGTTTCATCTTGGTATTTACCTCCATAATCAATTTTTTAATGTTAGGAGCAAAAATTCCCAACTATAATATCCACGGAGCATTCCAGGCAATACATTCCCGCACTCCATATCATATGGTAACCGCCTGAATTTCCTGAAATAGCATTACTGCTTCAGCTTAACCTGCTTTGGTCTTGGATATACCTTTGGCAAGGATAATAATAAGCCACAAAAATAGCCGCCCCGGTCTGGTAAACTAGGCGGCAATTTTTGTCACATCATATATCGGACTAACCGTCTATCGGTAGCACTCTTTTTCTATAATCATATTATCACGCAGCTGTGTAAATGTCAAAAAGTTCTTTTTCTATTAGAAATAGCCACCAACGCGAACTGGAATTTCTGGATGAGTATAATATGCGGAAAATAAACTTAATTCCATTTTAAATATAGTGCTGAGTTTCACTGCCATTCTTTAACACCATTTTCACCACACCAAGCAATGCTGCAAATAAAACACCTGCAACCGGCCATACAATCCATGTAATATCCCAGCTCATCGTCCAGAAGCTCCATGCAAGGTAAATCGCTGTAGTCAAGCACCAATATACACCAGAAAACGTGTCCGTCTTTTTCTTAAACAGTTTTTCTTCTTTTGTATATTCGCCTTCCTGAAGAAGGGTATCGTAACTGCTTTTTACCATCCCAACACGAATCAACAGATTTACTCCTATTGCAAGTATGAATAGCAGCAATCCAACGGAAAGGCCACAGTAATAGTCAGACGCTTCCATGGCTTCGGCAATAATTGTCGGAATCACTGCCAGTATACAAAGCACTACCCCAACAGCTGTTCCTCTGATAAAAATCGGTTCATAGAAATCTTTTTTTTCTCGTACCATTCCAGATACACCATACTCTGTTTCAAAGCATTCTTTTTCAAAATGTTCCATATGAGATTCACGCATTCCATATGTAATAAACAAAAAGACGGCTGCTGCAACCATTCCAAGCAAAAAAACACATCCAAATACTGTTGCCAGAGATTCTGAAACATGAAATACGCCATCTTCTGCCATTGTCTCAAGAACAATCAGTAATATTGGACTTGAGATACACATACTTGTTGCATTTGCCACTACTTTGGATCCATTTCTTTTCATGCCAAGAAATTCATTTGCATTCTCCATAGTTACTTTTTTCAATGGTTCTGCATAGCTTTCAGTACTTTCGTGATAGGTGATATTTTCTGCTTTCATTTCATCTTTTAATAGATAATCTGTACTGACACCAAAAAGCTCCGACATCTGTAAAATTCTTTGCAAATCCGGAACAGCTCCTGCACTTTCCCACTTAGATACTGCCTGTCTGGATACGCCCAACTGATTGGCTAGTTCTTCCTGTGACCATCCATTCTTTTTTCTTTCCTCTGTAATCTTATCAGATAAAATCATTTTTTTCTCCTTTTGCAGATTTTATGAGCTAAATATAACAGTTTTGCTGTTTGCATTCCACCATTTCAGGCTGTAAATCTGTCAACCAGCAGTTGCAAATCACAAAAGGACTCGATGAATCCCGATTTTCCAGCAATATAAGCAGGAAATTATTTATCATCTGTATTGTTTTCCTTTTTCTTATGAGTCGAACCTAGGCAAAGAAATGAGGAACCAAGACATAACCATACTATAGCCATAGAATTTTCATTTCCACTCGTAAAGCCAATAGCTGACGCTATGAAAAACAGAACTGATGCAATATAAAATAAGATTGGTTTGTTTATTCCTTTTTTCATAAATAAGAAACTCCTCCAAATACCGATTGTTTTCTTGGCACCGTTTTGGCATCGGAAGCCTTAGTCGAAAAGATTTTTTTCCACGGCTAACAAATGCTGCTCTACCAACTTTATATTGCACCGGTAGTTTTTAATTGTTATAATCGAAACATGGGTGCTACCATAACGGTAGGCGGTTAGTCCTTCAACAGAGGGACTGTGACCCTCTGATTACATAGAAACCTGAAAGGGAATCCACTGGAAAGGAGGGCTAAGCCAATGAGTATTGTGGACTTCATAGCAGTAGTGAGCTTCGGCTTAACCTGCTTTAGTATCGGATATACATTAGGCAAAGATAATCATAAACCACAAAAATAACCGCCCTGTCTGCAAACTAAGCGGTTATCTTTGATAGATATTCTAAATAGTAAAACGGACTAACCGTCTATCGGTAGCACTCTTTTTCTATAATCATATTAGCACGCATGTGCAGAAATGTCAAAAAGTTTTTATTCTACTTTTTGAAGTTTTGACATATCCAATCCATGCCGGATCATCATCAGAATATCCCATTTTTAATTCTATGCACATTAAATTGTTAATCATTCTTATTCTCTCTTGATTCCAAATTTTGCAACATCTCAACAAACTGGAAGCTGTAAACCTGATTGTTCCTAAATTAACTGTGGCATACCATTGATAAACATATGCCATGCCTGTCATTTTTCGCACTAAGTTTCCATCCGTGCATTTCAACGATTTCTTTTGAGAGGGCAAGCCCTATTCCGCTGTTTCCGTTTTGTCCCGTATGAAAACGTTCAAACATATGGGAAAAATCCTCTGTGCTAAGTTCTCCTCCATCGTTCCAGATGGAAAGGACTTGATTTTTCCACGATATTTCGATTTGACTACACGCATATTTTACGGAATTAGTTATCAGGTTAGCAACAGCGTGTTCCAGCTTCTCCGGGTCTCCGTTGACATATCCTTCGTCCAGTTCTAACGATACTGAAAGGTTTCGCCTGTTCACAATTCCTTCAAGCGGCATCAAAATATCTTGAACCAGTGATGCCATTTCTATTGGTTCACACTTTAATGGTTCCGTACCGCTTTCCATTTTTGATAAATACAGGATATCCTCAATAAGTTTACTCATACGCTCCGTCTGAGACACTATCATTCTGCCCGCTTGAGAATAATCGGTAATGACTCCCATTTCAATCTCCTCCGCATATCCGCAAATTGCCATAAGCGGGGTTTTTAATTCGTGAGATGTATTTTCAAAAAAGGTCTTCTGAGCTTTGTCATTTTGTTCAAGTTTTTTCCCGAGAAAATATCCAATGGCAGCACCGAGAGCGGCAATGACAAAAGCATCCAGCAAAACACCAAAACTGATTTCTTTTACGAGTTCTGGTTCGCCGGTAACATCCACATAAGCAAGTAATCTCTCATTGCCGTCTTCGTAATACTCTGTTCTGGCTTTCATATAATAAGTTGCTTCGTTAATTTTTGCCCTTTGCATTTCATCAGACGGGTGTGTTTCATACCAGGCAATAAGTTTCTTCTCTTTGGGTGTCAGAATCTGATATATGTCATCCCTGTTTTCTGAATCTGCCCCCATATATACAAGTGAGGCATAATATAAAGAGCCCGTATCATTTTCAGATTCGTAATTCAAATATTCGTCTGAATCCAAAGTAAAAACGTTTTTAATTGCATTCTCAGCTCTCAGCTCTATTTTTTTATTAAAAACTATGTTCAGAATCAGCAGGCTCAAAAGCATGGCTGCCATAACGGCGGAACCTGTAAGTGTGGCAATTTTATAACGTGTCTTATTCATTACAATCCTCCAGTTTATAGCCATAGCCCCAGACAGCACTAATGCGAACTTTGCTGCCTGCGGTCTTCATTTTCTGCCTGACTCTTCTTACTGTCTCATCGACAACTCTGGTTTCTATCTCCGTAGAATCTATTCCCCATACTTTGTCGAGAATTTCATTCCGGGGGATTGCCGTTCCACCATGTTCCATAAGACATCCCAGAAGCGAAAATTCTGTCATAGTCAGACCAATATCATGCTCTTTCACAATGGCATTATGCTTCTCCCATGAAAAACACACATCACCAAAGGAAATATCTGCCTTTACCGGTATATTCATTTCAACTCTTCGGAACAACGCATTTACCCGGACAACAAGAAGTGACGGCGAAAATGGCTTAATCAGATAGTCATCCCCTCCATACATAAATCCCTTCATATGGTCAGACTCTGAATCCTTTGCCGTCAAAATAATAATAGGAACTGATGATATTGTCCTTAGCTTTTTACATATGGAAAGACCGTCTGAACCCGGCATCATAATATCAAGAATAACAAGATCACAGGGCTTCTCCTGAAAAGCAGAAAAGAGTGTATCACCATTCTTGTATGCTGTTACCTCATATCCGGCATTGGATAAAAATTCTGTGAGTATTTCTCGTATATCCTGTTCATCATCTGCCAAATAGATTTTTTTTGCCATATCTTTAATCCCACATGAGGGGAGTCCCTCAGAAATTCTGTGAGATTCCCCATATTATATCTTTCAAAATCAGTATGTCTGTATTTTAGTTCCACCTGCTTTCGCTTCAAGAGCGATTGCCTGTGCCTCCAAAGCATCAATCTCATCTGAATACTTCGCATAGCGAGAAGCAAATTCCTCGTCAGAGAGGTTAGCAGAGCCGTTATAAATATTGTCATAGATTGCATCAATTTTATTGTAAATACTGTTAAGCTGATTGACTTCATCTTCGCTCAAATTTCCATAGTATCCCTCATACCAACCCGCTTTCTTTTCAAGCGTTTCAATCTGTGCGTTCAGTGATGTAATCTCGTCATCATACTTTGCATAGCGGGCTTCGATCTCATCGTCTGAAAGATCATCGTCCGTCCACACTTCCGCATCAATTTCTTCGATTCTTTCATATGCTTTCTGAAGCTGTTCTGCTTCCTCTGCGGTGAGCTTGCCTGTATCATACAGAGCATTACACTCATCCTCGGAATATTCATATTCCTCGTTGTCGATCCACCCGGCTTTTTTATCAAGCTCCTCAAGGCGATCCATGAGGGTATCGGTTTCATCCTGATACTGATCGTATCTGGCATAGATATCTTCATCAGAAAGACCATCTGCATCTTTCATTATCTCTTTGTCGATAGCGTCAAGTCGGTCATAAATGGAGTTAAACTCTTCAATCTCCTTCTGAGTAAGAGAACCATAATCTACATTTGTTTGTGTTACCTCTGATGTAGTCACTGTCTCCTCCAGTGTCTCCTTCTGGGCAGCCATGGCAGGAATACCTGCGGATGTAGTCATTGCTGCTGCAAGTGCTATTACCATTCCTCTTTTGAATAATCTGTTCATCATTTTAGTTCCTCCTGATTTTTTATTTACCGGTTGTTCGGTATGGCTAAAGTATAGCTCAGGCAAATGTAAAAATATCCTTAGAACAGTCATGAAAATGTCAAGAAAGTGTAACAGCACAAGATTTCCTATAAACCATATTTACTCTCGCCTCTTAAGGGTTACAATCTTTTTTCAAATACCCACAATTTTTCTAAATCTGCAATTCCGATTTACCTTCACCTTATTTTACCATAGTGCTTTCTAAAGTGCTATTCTAATATATACAAAAGTGTAAAAGAGCGATCTCTTCTCTCACACTCACACATATACCATACCAGGTTCCTCTTTCTTCATCTTTGTACGCTGCCATACTTTCTCCCCCCTACATTGCACTCTGGGAATATCCATAAAATTTCTTTTCCCAGAATGTCCTCGGAATCTTACCTGCAACGGTCACATATCCCTGATCTGCAAGCTCTTTGTTCAGTTTGCGAAGCAGCTTGTAAGAATATCCAAGTGAAATCCCCATGCTCTATGCAACTTCTTCCGCTGTAATCATATAGTTCTATCTCTGCATATCATTTCCTCCTTATCTATAATTATCATTTTTACTGATACTATATTGCTTTAAATAATCATTGTCAATAATTTTCATCTGTATGAATGATATTTTTCTATATTGTTGATTTTTATCATTTGTGATATACTGTTCTTAGCTTTTAAGGAGGTGGATAATATGCAGGAATCATCTATTTCAGAAAAAATAAAAGAGCTACGAACTGATCTGAAGATGAATCAAAAAAACTTTTCCGTAGCTATTGGTATACGTCAGTCAACTTTATCCAGTTATGAAAATGGTGTGGTTACTCCCTCCAATGATGTGTTATTGACTATTGCCCAGAAATTTCATGTCTCACTGGACTGGTTATTTGGATTATCTGAAAATAAAGTACAGATTTCTACTCTCAGCGATATTATTTGGGTTTTACTGCAGATGAATGAATCCAATGAACTCCGGTATGAACTGGATATAAATAATAAACTTCCCGGTGATATAGAAACAGAAACACAGAAATGGTATGCCGGACTTCGCTTTTATGGAAATGATCCGGAACATTCTTTAAACGCAGATATGTGTAATTTTCTTGCTGATCTGCAGGAGAACAGAGAAAGCCTGGAATCTTATTTCACAGGCAAAGATATGTTTGATATGTGGAAAAAGCAGACGTTGGAATACTACACTTCCAAACCTGTCACCCATAAAGAAATTGAAGAACTGGATTTTGAGACACGAATCCGTAAACGAGATGAACTTTTAACACAGAAATTTTCCAATAACGAACAGAAATAGTATCATAACAGTATCACAGGCAGATATGCGAAGGTTTTCATTTTCTTTCCATACCTGCCTGTTTTTAATTTATTCGCTATTCTTTACAGCCTTATTTTAATCTTCTGTTCAACAGAAAAACCCCGGAAACCTTACGGTTCCGGGGTATCTTACGTTTGGACACAATGTACCTTGCGGTACTCTATTTATATAATTAAGATGTTATGCTAAAATTATTCGATAACTGTAGCAACACGTCCTGATCCAACAGTACGTCCACCTTCACGGATAGCAAAAGTAAGACCCTGGCTCATAGCGATTGGGTGGATCAGTTCGATTGTCATCTCGATGTTATCTCCAGGCATGCACATCTCTGTTCCTTCTGGAAGGTTGATAACACCTGTAACGTCTGTTGTTCTGAAGTAGAACTGTGGACGATAGTTGTTGAAGAATGGTGTATGACGGCCACCCTCGTCTTTAGTCAGAACGTAAACCTGAGCTGTGAATTTTGTATGGCATGTGATTGTTCCTGGTTTAGCAAGAACCTGTCCACGCTCGATCTCGTTTCTCTGAACACCACGAAGAAGTGCACCGATGTTATCACCAGCCTGAGCCTCATCAAGAAGTTTACGGAACATCTCGATACCAGTTACAACAACTTTACGAGTCTCTTCTTTGATACCAACGATCTCAACCTCATCAGATACATGAAGAACACCAGCCTCTACTCTACCAGTAGCAACTGTTCCACGTCCTGTGATGGAGAATACGTCCTCTACAGGCATAACGAATGGTTTATCTGTGTCACGCTGTGGGTCTGGAATGTAGCTATCTACTGCATCCATAAGCTCCATGATCTTATCGCCCCACTCGCTGCTCGGATCCTCAAGAGCTTTAAGAGCAGATCCTCTGATAACCGGGATGTCATCTCCTGGGAAGTCATACTCGGAAAGAAGCTCACGGATCTCCATCTCAACCAGCTCAAGAAGCTCGTCATCGTCAACCATATCACATTTGTTCATGAATACAACGATGTAAGGAACACCTACCTGACGGGAAAGAAGGATATGCTCTTTTGTCTGAGCCATAACACCATCTGTAGCAGCAACAACAAGGATAGCACCATCCATCTGAGCTGCACCAGTGATCATGTTCTTAACGTAGTCAGCATGGCCTGGGCAGTCAACGTGTGCATAGTGTCTATGCTCTGTCTCATACTCAACGTGTGCTGTAGAGATTGTGATACCACGCTCTCTTTCCTCTGGAGCTTTATCAATGTTAGCGAAATCTGTAGCTACGTTACCAGCAACTCTCTCAGAAAGTACTTTTGTGATAGCTGCAGTTAAAGTTGTTTTACCATGGTCAACGTGTCCGATGGTACCAATGTTACAATGCGGTTTTGTTCTCTCAAACTTAGCCTTTGCCATTTTAAAATGTCCTCCTTGATTAGTTGGCTCATTCTCTATTAAAATAGAGCGCCATATCGGTTTTAAACTTGCTATCCTTGATTATATTGCAAACCAAGGATATTTGCAAGCTTTTTATTGTTTTATATGAAATCCTGATTCAGCCTGTAGTTAAATCAGTCTTTCTTTGCCAGAACTTTCTCCTGAACACTCTTTGGAACTGGCTCATATTTCTCAAAGAACATGGAGTAGTTACCACGTCCCTGAGTTCTGGAACGAAGATCTGTTGCATATCCGAACATTTCGGAAAGCGGAACAAATCCACGGATCATCTTACCGCCGCCGATATCATCCATACCTTCGATACGACCACGACGGGAGTTGATATCACCGATAACATCACCCATGTAATCCTCTGGTGTGGTTACCTCAACCTTCATGATAGGCTCCAGAAGAATTGGGGAAGCCTTCTGCATAGCATCCTTGAATGCAAGGGAACCTGCGATGTGGAATGCCATCTCAGAAGAATCGACTTCATGATAAGATCCATCGTATACATTTGCATGTACACCAACAACCGGATATCCACCAAGGATACCAGCCTTCATAGCCTCTTCGATACCTTCTCCTACAGCCGGGATATATTCCTTCGGAATAGCACCGCCGACAACAGTAGACTCGAACTTGTACAGTTCTTCGCCGTTGGCATCCATAGGCTCGAATTTAACTTTACAGTGACCATACTGTCCACGACCACCGGACTGTTTAGCATACTTGCTGTCTACATCAACAGCCTTGGTGATTGTCTCTTTGTAAGCAACCTGAGGAGCACCTACGTTAGCCTCTACGTGGAACTCACGAAGAAGACGGTCAACGATGATCTCAAGGTGAAGCTCACCCATACCAGCGATAATGGTCTGTCCTGTTTCCTGATCTGTATGTGCACGGAAGGTCGGATCTTCTTCTGCAAGTTTTGCAAGAGCCTCACCAAGTTTGCCCTGTCCTGCTTTTGTCTTAGGCTCGATAGCCAGCTCGATAACTGGTTCCGGGAACTCCATGGACTCAAGGATTACTGGATGCTGCTCATCACAGATTGTATCACCAGTTGTGGTGAATTTGAATCCGATAGCTGCAGCAATATCACCGGAGTAAACCTTATCAAGCTCCATACGCTTGTTAGCATGCATCTGAAGGATACGGCCAACACGCTCTTTTTTGCCCTTTGTAGAGTTATATACATAGGATCCGGAATTCATTGTTCCTGAATATACACGGAAATATGCAAGTTTTCCAACGAATGGGTCTGTCATGATCTTGAATGCCAGAGCGGAGAACGGCTCTTCATCAGAAGAATGTCTCACGGTCGGGTTTCCATCCATGTCAACACCATCAATTGGTGGAATATCTGTTGGAGCAGGCATGTACTCCAGGATAGCGTCCAGAAGTTTCTGAACACCTTTGTTTCTATATGCAGAACCGCAGCATACCGGAACAGCTGTACACTCGCATGTACCTTTTCTCAGGGCTGCTTTCAGTCTGTCTGTGCTTGGCTCTTCGCCCTCAAGATATTCCATCATGAGATCGTCATCCAGCTCACAGATCTTCTCGATCAGTTCTGTATGATAAAGCTCAGCATCCTCTTTCATGTCTTCCGGGATATCGGTGATAGTAATATCATCGCCCTTCTCGTCATTGTAGATGTAAGCTTTCATTTCGAATAAGTCAATGATTCCCTTGAAGTCATCTTCTTTTCCGATTGGCAGCTGCAGGCAGATTGCATTTTTACCAAGACGAGTCTTGATCTGCTCTACTGCGCCGTAGAAGTTTGCACCAAGGATATCCATCTTATTGATGAATGCCATACGTGGTACATTGTAGGTATCAGCCTGACGCCAAACGTTCTCAGACTGTGGCTCAACACCACCCTTTGCACAGAATACGCCGACAGCGCCATCCAGTACACGAAGAGAACGCTCAACCTCAACAGTAAAGTCTACGTGACCTGGGGTATCAATGATGTTGATACGATGCTCCAAAGCACCAGGCTTCGGTTTGCAATTCTCTTCCAGTGTCCAGTGACATGTTGTTGCAGCGGATGTGATTGTGATACCACGCTCCTGCTCCTGCTCCATCCAGTCCATGGTAGCAGTACCTTCATGAGTATCACCAATCTTGTAGTTGACACCTGTATAGTACAGAATTCGTTCTGTAAGAGTTGTCTTACCTGCATCGATATGAGCCATAATACCAATGTTTCTGGTTCTCTCGAGCGGGTATTCTCTACCTTCTTTTCCAGCCAATGGATTTTCCTCCTTGATTAGAAGCGATAGTGAGCAAATGCTTTATTTGCTTCAGCCATCTTATGCATGTCTTCTTTCCTCTTTACAGATGCTCCGGTGTTATTGGCTGCATCCATAAGCTCGTTAGCCAGTTTCTCTTCCATGGTCTTCTCGCCTCTCTTGCGGGAGAACATGGTGATCCAGCGAAGAGCCAGAGCCTGACGTCTGTCAGCTCTTACCTCGATCGGAACCTGATAAGTAGCTCCACCGATACGTCTTGCTTTAACTTCAAGCTGAGGCATTACGTTGTTCATTGCCTCTTCAAATACTTCAATTGCTGGCTTGCCAGATTTTTCTTCCATTCTGGCGAATGCTCCGTAAACAATTTTCTGTGCAACACCTTTCTTACCATCTAACATGATGTTATTGATAAGCTTTGTAACAACTTTATTGTTGTACATCGGGTCTGCCAGAACGTCTCTTTTCTGAGTATGTCCTTTACGTGGCACGTTACTTCCCTCCTTAATCATCCTGATTATCTCATCGGTACTCACGCAGTAAACTATTGCATGTTCGCACTGGTAATGGTCCTATATTTAACCCGCAACCGACAGGGTATATGGAATACCGTACAAATCTCTATAGTCTCCGCAGCAATACGGATGGATTATTTTTTAACTTTCGGTCTCTTAGCGCCGTATTTGGAACGGGCCTGTTTTCTGTTAGCAACACCTGCGGTATCAAGAGTACCTCTGATGATGTGGTATCTTGTACCAGGTAAGTCCTTAACCCTTCCTCCACGGATCAGAACAACGCTATGCTCCTGAAGGTTGTGACCTTCTCCTGGGATGTAGCTTGTTACTTCGATTCCATTGGAAAGACGAACTCTGGCGATTTTTCTAAGAGCTGAGTTAGGCTTCTTAGGAGTAGCTGTTTTAACAGCTGTGCAAACGCCACGTTTCTGTGGTGCAGACTGCTCAACTGCTTTCTTTCTTAAAGAGTTATAAGTTCTCTGCAGAGCCGGAGCTGTAGATTTCTTAACAGCTGTCTGGCGTCCTTTTCTTACTAACTGGTTGAATGTTGGCATTCCATTTCACCTCCCGATTTATTTCTCCATAGATTGTTCTATGGGGTTTCCTTGCGGTTGCTATTATCTTAGTAAGCGCGGAAAAAAATGCCTTATTTCGCACGCTTTTTGATTATATCCTGTCTGCATATCTCTGTCAAGGTGTTTTTCATCAATTTTTCCTTATTTTTTCAAGGTTTTTACAATTTATCACTGTGAATTATAAATAGGTTTCTTCTTATTATAATGTATTTTTTACTGCTGTTCTGGAGCGTTAAAAAAAATCATTCCCGTGATCTGCATCACAATTTGTGGGAGATTTCGCTCGGATGAGGGCGCCTTAGCGGGCTACGGTAACCGAATTCGGGTGAAATATACCGCAAATTGTGACGCACATCTTGCAGAAAGCCTTTTTCAAACACGCTCCAGGAAAACTTAACTTTACATTGCATTCACAGCTTCACATTATTATAATAAGAAACAAGAACTTTTCAGCACCTCTACAGTACCTGCTTTTCGAAATACTATCTGCTGAATAGTCGAAAAAAGAATTAACATGAACAGGAGTATACATATGTGTTTCAAAAAAGCAGTGGCTAAATCCAGTGGATTCTCCCGGATTTTTGCATTTGGCTTTATGATTTTTTCCGGAGCAGGGCTTATAAATCTGTGCACTGTCTGTGCAGAGACCACTGACGAGCTTCAGGGACCGCCTGTAGCCCAGTCACATATAATCGGTATCGATCCCGGTCATCAGGGTCCAAATGTGGATATGAGTGACCTTGAACCTCTTGGTCCAGGTTCCACAGAAATGAAAGCCAAAGCCTCAACAGGAACCCAGGGAACTTTTTCAGGTCTGCCTGAATATCAGCTGAATCTGGATGTTTCTTTGAAGCTGCAGCAGATTCTGGAAGACCGTGGCTATCAGACTGTTCTTACCAGAACGGATAATGATACTGCCATCAGTAATAAAGAGCGAGCTGAATATGTAGCCGGACAGGGGGCAGAGATTTACGTGCGTATCCATGCCAATGGTGCTGAGTCTTCCTCTGCTGCCGGTGCACTTACCATTTCCCCCTCCTCTTCCAATCCTTATATATCCCAGCTCTATGATGATTCCAGCAGCCTTTCCCAGTGCATTCTGGATGCCTATTGTGACGCAACCGGATTTGAAAACCGCGGCGTAACATATGCCGACAATATGACTGGAATCAACTGGAGCACCATTCCGGTAACTATTGTGGAAATGGGATTTATGACCAATGAATCTGACGATCTGAAAATGAGCAATCCGGATTTTCAGAACACAATGGCATCTGGGATCGCTGATGGGATTGATGCATATTTTGCGGAAAAATAAATCTGGATTTATTGCCATAACATAATGTCTCTTCCAGATATTTCATTGATTCGAAAGGAGAACTTATGAAAAATAATAGAAAGAAACAAACATCTTCTTATCTGCTGATTTTTCTTGGCATTGTCGCTGCTTTACTAATTCTTATCATTCTTTACCTTACTTTCTTCAGAAAGGACAGCCAGAGAAGTATTAATCCAGCAAAAAACGGTTCAGCAACAGCCCAGACTGAAGATTTCACTGACGGTGAAACTTCCGGATTTACCTCTAGTGATGAGACTTCTGATGACGCCGACCAGAGCGGCTTTGTTTCCGATGATGGAAGTTCCGACAGCGAATCTTCTACTGATGATTCTTCTGTCCAGGGACCTTCCCAAAGAGAAAGTGCAGGTTCTGTACAGTCTTCTCCAACTCCGGAGGAAGTAACTGTTCCTTATCAGACTCCTGCTGCCAATGCAGAACCAGTAGGTCCTTCCCAGTCATCCGGCTCCGCCCCCGTTCAGACAACAGATGGCACTTCCCAGGGAAAAAAAGATTCTACCATGGCTGCTATTACCCCCGAACTTTCTGACGATGATGGCACCATCTCTCCCTCCCACGGAAGTTCTGCTTTTGACAACAAATCCGATGAAAAGATGGATACTCTGGTCACTCAGATCCAATCCCAGCTTCCTGGTTCAAACGGTTCCTGGAGCGTTTATATCTGTGACCTTTCAGGCGGCTCAGAGGCTACGATCAATGATTCCCCAATGCAGGCAGCCAGCCTGATCAAGCTTTTCATTATGGGTGCAGTATATGAGAATTATGATTCTTTGTCCCAGCAGTATGGTTCTGCCACCCTGGATTCCTATCTGACACCAATGATCACCGTCAGTGATAATGACGCGGCAAACAGTCTGGTTTCCTGCCTGGGAAGTGGCGACAGCACTGCAGGTATGCAGAAAGTAAACAGTTTCTGTCAGTCTCACGGCTACACAAATACTTCCATGGGACGACTGCTTCTTGCCAGCAACGAATTCGGAGATAATTACACTTCTGCCTATGACTGTGGAAAATTCCTGAAAGAAATTTACCAGATCTGCTCTGGTACTACTCAGACGCCAAGCCTTTTACATGCAGAAGAAATGTATTCCCTTCTGAAGCAGCAGCAACGTACCAACAAGATTCCGGCAGCCCTGCCAGAGGGCGTCAGCGTTGCCAACAAAACCGGTGAGCTTTCCAATGTAGAAAATGATGCCGGAATCCTGTACAACGCACAGGGTGGAAACGATCTGGTCATCGTCTTCCTTTCCCAGAACCTCTCCAGCCCGGGAGAAGCCCAGAATACAATTGCACAGCTTAGCCGCAGTATTTATCTCTACTATAATGATTAACCTTAATTCCTATGATACCAGTGTCAAAAGGTCAAAAAGCTGTTCGTGCTTGCACGATAAGGCTTTTGAACTTGGGACACGCCAAATATGAGAAAGTAGCGATTTACGCAGTAAATCAGCGGATTTCGAATATTTGGAGGATTGCGGGAGCAGCGTAGCTGCGTAGCAATCCGGGTATCAAATGGGTGTCAAAAGACCTTTTGACACCCATTTCATTGCTATTAAAAATGCGCAGTGCCTCCAAACAACACTGCGCATTTCTATATTAAGAAATTACCTACTCCTCGTCCCCATTCTCTTCATATGACATTTCCCATATCTCCGAAAAAACAGCCAGCGGACAATCCGTCAAAAGACACATCAGCAGGAAACATTCGTATGGGTTCACAATATAAATCTCGCTCATTCCACACTTCTTCAGAATTCTCTGCGCTTCCTCTATGAAATGATGGTATCTGTCATAGGGATCATCATCCTCCATCTCCTGAGACACAATAAAGAACTCCAGCGTAAGAAGATCAAACCGCTCTACCGGGAACTTGTGATTCAGAATATTGGTAATTCTCTGTCTGCTGAACCTCTTCTGGCTGAAATGTTTCGCCAGGATAGAGGCTGACATTTTTTTCAGATTTCCCATTTTATTGATAGGAATACCATTGCAGATTACCTTCTCCAGATCAGACGGAGTAATATTCTCCGGTTTCCAGACCTTAGCCCGGCCTTTCTCCTCCTCATCCTTCTGATACATGGCCGCAATGATCTGCTTCGCATGTTCCAGAAGGCGCAGGAACTCCTGAAATGCCTGACTCTTCTCATTCATTGGATCATCCCAGCCAGCTTTCAGGCATGCCAGATATTTCAGCAATTTTTCCTCTGTATCTATGGTAAAATCGCCGCTGATTACTTCCGCCACTTTTCCCTTATCTGCTGCAGGTTCCATGGATTTGTAATTCTCTTTATATTCCTCTGCCTTGCTGTAAGGAAGCTGCTTACTATAACAATACCAGTAGATCACTTCCTCTGGATTATGGAAATCAAAATCCTGCTCCTTCAGCACCCTTGTCAGAAAGTCTGAAACATCCTCCGCGCTCATGCGAAGCCCGAAGCCCAGCAGAAATATAGTCTCGCGCTTTACTGAGGCCTGTGTAAGCCAATTGTTCACCAACGCAGGAAGCTTAGTTGAAGTAGGATTCATAGACTTGGGTGTATAGGTTTCCCGGAAAGAATCAACTGCAATATCTCTGTATACCTCCTGAGGCACTTCCCCAAACGGTTCCTCAATCCCGGCTCTTTCATAGATATATCTCTTCAAATGATCTCCGAACGAAACCAGCTCCATCTCTTTATATAAATAATGAAAAATAACGTCCGCATCTTCATCCTCAAATCCGTCCAGACTGACTACCTGACGAAATCTCTGGGCGGCCCTTCTGGTAAATTCAAAATCCTTTACGGAATCAAATGCCACTGTCTGTTCAAAATCAAGATCCTGCATACGATTTTTCATCATAAATCACCTTCATTTTCCTATAATCAACTACTTAAATTGTGAAAAATTTTGCCCTCTGATTTATCCCTTCTTCTGCAAAAGCCAGGTTTTGAACGGCCGATTATCTGCTCTTACCTCGCAGAGAATGATCGTAGTATTATCTCTGGCCCCTTTATCCAGTACCCTTGTTAAAAGAGCATGGGCAATATCACGAATTGAGTCCTCCAGCTTCATAATTTCTTCAATCTCGCGATCAGATAACATATCTGTTACCCCGTCTGAGCAAAGCAGATAACGGTCCCTATCCTGATAAGGAACTGCCGCAATGGCAGGTTCCAGCTTCATCTCGGTCTCCTCCACTCCCAGAAACTGAGTCAGTGGTGCTTTCCCAAATCTGCAGCTTTTCAACACATGATCTCTGGAAATCTGTGAAAAATTCCCCTTGGAAAACCGATAAATCCTGCTGTCTCCCAGATTACAGATATACGCTTCTTTTTTTCCAAAAGCAATCATCGCCATAGTAGTTCCCATGGCACTGATCCGTTGTTCCCGACCATAATCACATACAGCCTGATTCATATTCTTACAGGCTTCCGTAAGAAAAAGTTCTGGTGCTTTACGAAGCATCCCCTTATTTTCCCTATAAAAATGCTCCAGGCTGTCAGAAGCAAGCCAGGCAGCCATTTCCCCCTGGCTCTCCCCTCCCATGCCGTCAAAAACAGCCATTACCGGAAGGCTCTCCCGAAGCCTGATACCTGTACGGATTTCTTCTGTTCCATGATTACTCACTGGAAGGTGCTCTCCGCAGCACCAGAAATTGTCCTCGTTATTTGGTCGCACTTTCCCTGCATGGCAGGTATATGCATAATCAATATGATATGTCATTCTATTCCTCTTCGTCTGTCTGTCGATATTCCAAAGAATCACAGCCACTTCTTATATGACCGGTATCATCATTCATCTAACTGCTCCAGCGCATTTTTCCAGTATTTCTCGCCACGCTTGGTGTACTCAGTACTGTCATTCTCCTTATCGTGGACAGTTCCGTCTGTATCGATCCAGCGGATCAGTTTGCCACGCTTGTCATAATAATATAATTCCTTCTTATTACCAGTCCATACATATGCAAAAAACAGACGTTCATCCCAGTAATAATACTCCTCATAAACTCCATCTTCGGATGTCTCCGGATAAATCAGCGCTTTTACCAGTTTCCCATTGCTGTCATAGTAGCGAAGCCGATCGCCTTCCTTGCCAACTTCCTTGCAGTCCGGAAGTTCGCTTACAATTGTATTCGCCTGCTCCGTAATTGTCTGAATTGAAGTAGAAAATTCATCAATTTGAGCAGTACTGTTATCATTAGCTTCCAGAACTTCCATAACGTTCTCCGTATTTTGAGCCTTGCGATTCTCATCATGGATTAATTTCATATAAACACCAATAATAATGCATGCCGCAAGCGCCACTACAATAAGGGAAACTGTCCATGGTGAAATCTGTCTTTCCTGGTCCCACCCGCTTCTCTGCTGCTTCTTTCGCTTAGTGGAAGAGGCATTTACTGACTGTTTCTCATAATTTTTCACTGCATTTTTCGCAGGCTTTCTGAGCTGTGCCTCTTCTTCCCGGACAGCTTTCTCAATCTGAGGGTCTTCTGCCACATGGGTCCGCTCCATACGGTCTTCCGGCTCCTGAGGGGCATATCTTCTCTGGTCCCGCTCAAGTTCTGCCGAATTTGTCAGCTCCCACTGGGACTTCTCCCACTCTTTCTCTGCATTCACCGGTGCCAGACGAAGCTTCTCCAAATCCCGCAGCATATCTTCTGGTTTCCTGTAACGTTTCCCCGGCTCATATGCACATGCTTTTAGTATAATGTGGGAAAAAGCAGCACTGGCATTAACTGGTACCGGCATTTTCTCCCCTGCCATTCTCCGTGCAAGGGCAGTCTCTTTATCTCTGTATGTAATCAACTGCTTATCCAGTGAAAGAAAAGGCAGCCTGTTCTGATTCATCAATTTATATAATACAATTCCAAGGGAATAGATATCAATACTGCTGTCGTACTTCTCACCCTTGTAAATCTCCGGTGCCATGTAGGAATAGGTACCTTTCTTGGACATATTGCTCATAGTATGTGCCTGTTCCCTGGCAATTCCAAAGTCACCCAGCTTAAAATCACCGAATCTGGACACAAAAATATTCTCCGGTTTCACATCACGGTGAATAATATTCAATTTTCTGCAATAAATCAATGCCATAGCCAGGTCACAGCCAAGCTTGATCACTTCCTTCTCAGTAAGCTCCTTGCCTGTGCAGTAATCCATAAAACTGGTAAGATATTCCATTCTTATGGAAATGTCCCAGCCGATCTCATCCAAATATTCCACCACTTTGAAATCTTCAAATGAAACCACATGGGAATTTCCGCAAAAATGCTCCATAGTATATATTTCCTGAATGCAGTCTTCTACCAGATTTCGAAAATATTCCCTGGTAGACTGCTCATTATTCATCTCTGAGCGTACGCTGTCAAGTTCTCCCTTACTTGCCGGTATGGATATGATCTTGATTGCGGAGTAAAAAGAACGGCCTCGTTCTGTCCGCTTTGCTTTATACACTTTCCCAAAGGATCCTTCGCCTATTTTCTCTATAAGTTCCCATTCTGGCCAGACGGAAACCGGAACATCTTTATCCATGTATGTTCTCCCTCCTCGAACGGGTAATGACTTTTTAAATGGACTGGCAAGTCTTCCCCGTAACGATACACAGAAATCATGGTTTACGTGATTTCACACCGCTATTCTCGGGTTTTCTGTGAACTACTTTTCCCCCAGAACACCTCGCGGAATACTGCCTTCTGAATAGTTACATAAAACATTATACAGGAATCTTACCACAAATGATAGACCAGGTTGTATTTTCCTCTATCCATATTTTTCCTTACCCTCGCCTACGGCGGATTGTCTCGAGCAGCATTTCCCTTGCTGCTGCAGTGTGTTCCTGCCGGGCTACACTTTTTTGTGTAACAATAAGTTCCATAGAATTCTCTGTTACACAAAAATCCCCCAAAGCAACATTTCTGTCACCCTGGGGGATTTCATATTTTATCGTTTATTCTTCACTATCTTCAGAAGAATCCTCATCCTCAAATGTATCCTCATCCTCATCCACTGCAAGATCTGCCTCATCAGCAGTCTCCAGCTCTTCTGAGTCTTCCGCTACATCCAGCACATCCTGATCCTCATCGTCCATTTCATCGAATTCGATTTCTTCTGGCTCTTCCGGCATTCCTGTATCAAGCTCTACATCGCTGTAGCACTTCATACCTGTACCAGCTGGAATCAATTTACCGATGATTACATTCTCTTTCAGACCGATCAGATGGTCAACCTTACCCTTGATAGCAGCTTCGGTCAGAACCTTGGTAGTCTCCTGGAAGGAAGCAGCTGACAAGAAGGAATCAGTTGCCAGTGATGCCTTGGTAATACCAAGCATTCCCTGTTTTCCAATTGCAGGACGTAATCCCTCAGCTTCCAGTTTCTCATTTACTTCCTCATACTCAAGGAAGTCAACAAGTGTACCTGGCAGGAACTCAGAATCTCCGTTATCCTCGATACGGATTTTCTTCAGCATCTGATGAACGATAACCTCGATATGTTTATCGTTGATCTCAACACCCTGAAGACGGTATACACGCTGGACCTCACGAATCATGTAATCCTGAACTGCACGAACACCCTTGATTCGAAGGATATCATGTGGGTTTACACTACCTTCTGTAAGCTCATCACCAGCCTCCATAACCTGTCCGTCCATGATCTTGATACGGGAACCGTATGGGATCAGGTAAGTCTTGGAATCACCAGTCTCCGGATCTGTTACGATGATCTCTCTCTTCTTCTTGGTGTCATTGATTGTAGCAACACCCTTGATTTCAGTGATAACAGCAAGTCCTTTCGGCTTTCTTGCCTCAAAAAGCTCCTCGACACGAGGAAGACCCTGTGTGATATCTCCACCGGCAACACCACCTGTATGGAAAGTACGCATAGTCAGCTGTGTACCTGGCTCACCGATAGACTGTGCAGCGATGATACCGATGGACTCACCAACCTGTACCGGCTCACCGGTAGCCATGTTTGCGCCATAGCACTTCGCACACACACCAACCTTACACTTACAGCTCAGGATGGTACGGATCTTAACCTGCTCAACAGCACCTCCGGTAATGTTGTCTACACCCTCTTTCATGATACGTGCAGCACGCTTCGGAGTAATCATGTGGTTTGCTTTTACAAGGACTTCGCCCTCTTTATTCTTAATGGTCTCGCAGGAGAAACGACCTGTAATACGATCCTGAAGGCTCTCGATCTCCTCCTTGCCATCCATGAAACCTTTTACATACATACCGGAAATCTCTGCTCTGTTCTCACAGCAGTCCATCTCACGTACGATCAGATCCTGAGATACGTCAACAAGACGTCTTGTCAGGTAACCGGAATCGGCTGTACGAAGAGCGGTATCAGAAAGTCCTTTACGCGCTCCATGAGCGGACATGAAGTATTCCAGTACGTCCAGACCTTCACGGAAGTTTGACTTGATAGGAAGCTCGATTGTATGTCCGGTTGTATCGGCCATCAATCCACGCATACCTGCAAGCTGTTTGATCTGTTTATCAGATCCACGGGCACCAGAGTCAGCCATCATGAAGATGTTGTTGTACTTATCAAGTCCGGAAAGAAGCGCATGAGTAAGCTCATCGTCAGTCTTCTTCCAGGTATCCACAACCTCTTTATAACGCTCTTCCTCAGTAATAAGACCACGTTTATAGTTCTTTGTGATCTTATCTACAGTATCCTGTGCAGCCTTGATCATCTCAGGCTTCTGCGGCGGCACGGTCATATCAGAAATAGATACAGTCATGGCAGCTCTTGTAGAATACTTGTAACCCATAGCTTTGATAGAGTCCAGAACCTCAGCAGTCTTGGTTGCTCCGTGAGTATTAATAACTTTTTCAAGGATCTGTTTCAGCTGTTTCTTACCAACCAGGAAGTCAACCTCAAGAAGAAGCTCATTTCCCGGAATGCTTCTGTCAACAAATCCAAGATCCTGTGGCAGGATCTCATTGAACAGGAAACGTCCCAGTGTAGACTGCACGTTGCCTGTGAAAGTGCTTCCATCCGGCATTACCTTGCTACAGCGGACAAGAATCTTGGACTGCAGAGTAATTACCTGATTCTCATATGCCAGAATTGCCTCATTTACGCTCTTGAAGAACTTTCCTTCTCCCTTATTTCCAGGTCTTTCCTGTGTCAGATAGTAAATACCAAGGACCATATCCTGTGAAGGAACGGCTACCGGTCCACCATCAGAAGGTTTCAGAAGGTTGTTCGGAGACAGAAGCAGGAAACGGCACTCTGCCTGTGCTTCCTGGGACAGTGGAAGATGGACAGCCATCTGGTCACCATCGAAGTCAGCGTTGAAAGCGGTACAAACAAGCGGATGAAGCTTAATAGCTTACCTTCTACAAGGATCGGCTCAAACGCCTGGATACCCAGACGATGCAGTGTAGGTGCACGGTTCAGCATAACCGGATGTTCTTTGATAACATCTTCCAGAACGTCCCACACAGCTGGCTCAAGCTTCTCTACCATCTTCTTGGCATTCTTAATATTATGAGAGGTACCGTTTGCTACCAGTTCTTTCATAACGAAAGGCTTAAACAGCTCGATTGCCATCTCTTTTGGCAGACCGCACTGATAAATCTTCAGCTCTGGTCCAACAACGATAACGGAACGTCCGGAGTAGTCAACACGCTTACCAAGAAGGTTCTGACGGAAACGTCCGGATTTACCTTTCAGCATATCAGAAAGGGATTTCAGGGCTCTGTTTCCAGGACCTGTAACCGGACGGCCACGACGACCATTGTCGATCAAAGCATCAACAGCTTCCTGAAGCATACGCTTCTCATTGCGGACAATGATATCCGGAGCACCAAGCTCCAGCAGTCTTTTCAGACGATTATTACGATTAATGATTCTTCTGTACAGATCATTCAGGTCAGATGTTGCAAAACGTCCACCATCCAGCTGTACCATAGGACGAAGATCCGGCGGGATTACAGGAACAACATCAAGAATCATCCACTCAGGACGGTTTCCTGACTCACGGAAGGATTCAACAACCTCAAGACGTTTGATGATCCTTGCACGCTTCTGGCCTGTTGCCTTAACCAGCTCTGCCTTTAATTCAGCGGAATCCTTCTCAAGATCGATAGCCATAAGGAGCTCTTTGATTGCCTCAGCACCCATGCCTACGCGGAAGTTGTTTCCGTAAGACTCACGGGCATCCTGATATTCTCTCTCTGTAAGGATCTGCTTGTACTGAAGTCCGGAATCTGCCGGATCCAGTACAATATATTTGCAAAGTAAAGAACTTTCTCCAGTGTTCTTGGAGTCAGATCCAGGATAAGTCCCATGCGGGACGGAATACCCTTGAAATACCAGATATGGGAAACAGGAGCAGCAAGCTCAATGTGACCCATACGCTCTCTACGAACGGAAGCCTTGGTAACCTCAACGCCGCATCGGTCGCAGACAACACCTTTATAACGGATTTTCTTATATTTACCACAGTGGCACTCCCAGTCCTTGCTTGGTCCGAAAATTCTTTCACAGAAAAGTCCGTCTTTCTCCGGTTTCAAGGTACGGTAGTTGATGGTTTCCGGTTTTGTAACCTCACCTCTTGACCACTCTCTGATCTTTTCCGGGGACGCCAGTCCAATTTTAATGGCATCAAAAGTCATTGGCTGATATGTTTCATTGGTATTGGTTGATTCTGCCATGTATTCTTTTCCCCTTTCTACTCTTCGATATCATCGTAGGAATCGTCGATTTCGGATTCATAATCCTCTTCTTCGTCCTCGTCCACATCAACAAGTTCCTCTCCGTCAAACTCCTGCTTGGTATAGCCATGTTTGCTGAAGGATTCCTCTCCTCTGTGGCCGCGGGAATCTCCCTCGATAACTGCACGAAGATCGGTTTCGCCGTAATCTACATTCTCCATGATCTGAACTTCTGTCTGATCATCTTTGAGCACACGTACATCCAATGCCAGGGACTGGAGCTCTTTAAGAAGAACCTTAAAGGATTCCGGAATACCAGGCTCAGGAATGTTATCACCCTTGATGATTGCTTCATAAGTCTTCACACGACCGACTACATCATCGGATTTAACTGTCAGGATTTCCTGGAGTGTATAGGATGCACCGTATGCCTCCAGAGCCCAAACCTCCATCTCTCCGAAACGCTGTCCACCGAACTGAGCTTTACCACCCAGTGGCTGCTGTGTAACCAGAGAGTAAGGACCTGTGGAACGGGCATGGATCTTATCATCAACCAGATGATGCAGTTTCAGGTAATGCATGTGTCCGATTGTGGTCGGACCGTCGAAGAACTCTCCGGTACGTCCGTCACGAAGCTGTACTTTACCATCTCTGGAAATCGGAACACCTTTCCACAATGCTCTGTGGGCTTTGTTCTCATCCAGATACTGCATTACATCAGGTGCCAGAATGTCTTTGTATTTCTCACGGAACTCTTCAAAATCTTCTGTATTTACATAGTCATTTGCAAGTTCCAGTGTATCCTGGATATCATTCTCGTTTGCACCATCGAATACCGGTGTGGAAATATTAAAGCCAAGTGCTTTGGCAGCAAGACTTAAATGAATTTCCAGGACCTGTCCAATGTTCATACGGGAAGGTACACCCAGCGGGTTCAGCACGATATCCAGTGGACGTCCGTTCGGAAGGAATGGCATATCCTCAACCGGAAGTACACGGGAAACGACACCCTTGTTACCATGACGACCAGCCATCTTATCACCAACGGAGATTTTTCTCTTCTGTGCGATATAGATACGTACAGACTGATTAACTCCTGGAGACAGCTCATCACCATTTTCTCTTGTGAATACCTTGGCGTCTACAACGATACCATACTCACCGTGTGGTACCTTAAGGGAAGTATCACGAACCTCGCGTGCTTTCTCACCAAAGATTGCACGAAGAAGTCTCTCCTCTGCTGTAAGCTCAGTCTCTCCCTTAGGAGTAACCTTACCAACAAGGATATCACCAGCACGAACCTCTGCACCGATACGAATGATTCCGCGCTCATCAAGATCCTTGAGTGCATCATCACCTACGCCTGGAACATCACGGGTGATCTCTTCCGGTCCAAGCTTTGTATCACGGGATTCTGCTTCATATTCTTCAATGTGAACAGATGTATAAACATCGTTCTGTACAAGTTTCTCACTTAACAGTACGGCATCCTCGTAGTTATAACCTTCCCAAGTCATAAATCCGATCAGAGGGTTCTTGCCAAGAGCAAGCTCTCCCTGAGAAGTAGACGGACCATCGGCAATAACATCACCTGCTTCAACGTGCTCGCCCTGATTAACGATCGGACGCTGGTTGTAGCAGTTGCTCTGGTTACTGCGCATGAATTTGGTAAGATGATAATCATCTTTTGTTCCATCATCATTCTTGATGCTGATATCGGTAGATGTGGAGCGAAGTACAGTACCAGACTTTCTTGCAACCACACAAACACCGGAGTCAACAGCTGTCTTTGCTTCCATTCCTGTACCAACAACTGGTGCTTCTGTGGTAAGAAGCGGAACAGCCTGACGCTGCATGTTTGATCCCATCAGCGCACGGTTCGCATCGTCGTTCTGAAGGAATGGAATCAGGGCTGTAGCTACAGAGAATACCATCTTAGGAGATACGTCCATGTAATCAAACATCTGGCGCTCATACTCCTGAGTCTCTTCACGATAACGACCGGAAACGTTCTTACGAACGAAATGTCCTTCTGCGTCAAGTGCCTCATTCGCCTGTGCTACATGGTAGTTATCCTCTTCATCTGCGGTCATGTAAACAACTTCGTCAGTTACACGCGGATTCATAGGATCAGTTTTATCAATCTTACGGTAAGGTGCCTCAACAAATCCGTACTGATTCAGCTTTGCATAAGATGCAAGGGAGTTGATCAGACCGATGTTCGGACCCTCAGGAGTCTCGATCGGGCACATTCTTCCGTAATGGGAATAGTGAACGTCTCGAACCTCGAATCCGGCTCTGTCTCGTGACAAACCGCCAGGTCCAAGTGCGGAAAGACGTCTCTTATGGGTCAGCTCACCAAGAGGGTTGTTCTGATCCATGAACTGTGACAGCTGGGAGGATCCAAAGAACTCTTTTACAGCAGCTGTTACAGGTTTGATATTGATCAGGGACTGCGGGGAAATGCTCTCCACATCCTGTGTTGTCATTCTCTCACGAACCACACGCTCAAGTCTGGAAAGACCGATACGGTACTGATTCTGAAGCAGTTCACCAACCGCACGGATACGACGGTTTCCTAAGTGGTCGATGTCGTCGTCATTTCCAATGCCATATTCCAGATGCATATTGTAATTAATAGAAGCAAAAATATCTTCTCTTGTAATATGCTTCGGGATCAGGTCATGGATATCTCTGCGGATAGCGGCAATTCTGTCCTCAAGTGTGTCATTTTCTTCCAGAATTTTTTCGAGTACAGGGTAATATACTAACTCTGTAACCCCAAGCTCTTCCAGGTTCTCAATTTCTGGCAGATAGTGATGCATGTCTACCATTAAGTTAGAAAGAACTTTAATTCTGCGGTCTTCTTCACCCTGGATCCATACAAATGGAACTGCAGCGTTCTGAATGGCATCAGCCAGTTCTCTGGTTACGATAGTACCAGCCTCTGCAAGAATTTCTCCTGTAGAGCCCTCAACCACATCGTCAGCCAGCTTATGACCAACAATTCGTTTATTGAAATGAAGTTTCTTATTAAATTTATAACGTCCGACCTTGGCAAGATCATATCTTCTCGGATCAAAGAACATCGCATTGATCAGGCTCTCTGCGCTCTCAACTGCAAGCGGCTCGCCTGGACGGATTTTCTTATACAGTTCAAGAAGACCTTCTTCATAATTCGTAGAAGTATCCTTTGTGAAACTTGCAAGGATCTTCGGCTCTTCGCCAAACAGATCAATGATCTCTGCATTGGAACCAACACCAAGTGCACGGATCAGTACAGTGATCGGAACCTTACGGGTTCTGTCCACACGCACATAGAATACATCGTTGGAGTCAGTCTCATATTCCAGCCATGCTCCTCTGTTAGGAATTACTGTACAGGAAAACAGTCTCTTACCGATTTTATCGTGTGCAATGGCATAATAGATTCCAGGGGAACGTACTAACTGGCTGACAATAACACGCTCAGCACCGTTAATGACGAAAGTTCCTGTCGCGGTCATAATCGGCAGGTCTCCCATGAAAATCTCGTGTTCGTTGATCTCATCTGTTTCCTTGTTAATCAGTCTCACTCGAACCTTCAAAGGTGCGGCATAAGTTACGTCACGTTCTTTACACTGCTCGATGGTGTATTTAGCCTCTTTTTCATCAAATGTGAAGCCGATGAATTCAAGACTGAGCTTTCCGCCGTAGTCTGCGATTGGAGAAATATCGTCGAATACTTCATTCAATCCTTCGTCGAGAAACCACTGGTAAGAATCCTTCTGGACCTCGATCAAGTTCGGCATTTCCAGGACTTCTTTTTGTCTCTGGTAGCTCATTCGCATGCTTTTTCCAGTTTTTACAGAACGAATTCTGTTTTTTTCCATTGACGTTTCACCCCTGTTTTATTTTATTTATTACAACATCAGCCCGCTCTGCTGCATAAGCATAGTAGGCATATCTTGCCATAATATAGCATTCTTCACTATAGCACAACAAAAAAAGCCTGTCAAGCACTTTTCTGTTGTTTTTTCATTTGTTTTTTTATTTGTAATTGCTGAATAGTTATAATTTATTTTACTTTTCTCTTACTATAAGAAAGGTTTCCATATTTATCCGATAATACAAAGAGAAGCTTCGTTCCTTTTTTCTGTTTTTTGATAGAAATATTATATTTCTTTCGGGAATTGATGCTTCCTCTGCCGATTTTTTTATTCTTGTTTCTGCTCACTGCATAAATTGTAAGCTTCTTTCCACCCGCCGCTTTGCCTGTGATCTTCACTGACTTTCTGGTAATCTTAGACGCAGTGGGCATTTTCACGGAAATGATTCCAGTGCTGTTTTCCGCATAAATTGCATAAGTACTGCCATTATTCTCCAGACGGTTCTTTTTGTTTCCGGAAATCTTTGACCTGCTTACATATAAACCGCATTTTCTGCTGCCAGTAACCGCATTTCCATAAAGTTTTCCGGTCTGACTTGCGATCACTTGGATTCCTCTGCCATTCACATTCGTAATCCTGTTAGATTTTATAACAGCATTTCCAATATTTTCCACATATATTCCGTCCAGCATACAGCCTTTCACCTGATTCGCTGTGATCTGACAGCCCTCGCTGCCCCAGAGAACAATTCCGTTCTTTTTTCCGGAGGATATACGGTTCCGGCTTACTTCACACCCGTCAGAGCCATTTTCCATAAGAATTCCATCGCCGCCGATACCTGAAATCACATTATCCAGGACTTGATTCTCTGTGGATGGAGTCCCCAGCTTTCCTCCGTCATAAGCGTAGATTCCTACATTTTTACAACCTGATACCTGATTATCTTTTATCACATTTTTGGAAGAAGCAGACAGGTAAATTCCCATATTGGAAAAGGATGCAGTTTTTTTCAGCTTCAGCTGATTATTTTCCACTGTACAGCCATCAGCTAGATAAAGGCGAATTCCATTTCCATTCCCTGTGATCATATTTCCCTTTACCTCAACACCGGTTTCCTTATAAATGCCTGTCGGAATTCCCTTAGCCTGTGCCTTTGAGCTGTCACTTACCCAGGCTCCCTGGACTTCAATTCCATATCCTCTCCATATGTTTCCATTGATCTGGCTCACTGAAGAAATAGAAATCTGATTATTTTTCACGGAAATGCCCGCATTCTGGTGGTTTCCTTCCATTCCTGCAACAGTTCCCGGTATAAGATGGGTATTCGGGAAATACATGCAGCTCACAAGCACTCCGCCGCCTGCATTCTCTATTATATTGTCCTCCACAGCAGAATCCACGTAATTCAGGCACCAGACAGCTCTCTTTTTCACATTTCGAAAGGTATTCCCCTGAATCACAATATTCCGGTATGGCCTGTCGTAGATCATGCTGTGGCTGCCCACTCCTGCAAACACATCCTCAAAAACGTTATCCGTAATCCTGATATTCTCACAGACAGCTCCGTCAAAGGCTGATATCCTGGAAAAATATAATCCAAACATGCATCCAGCTGAATGCATTCCTGTCCGCCGCCTTCATATTCCTGCCAATATCCCCGGAATGTACAGCCAGTCACAGTTACATCTTCCGTACCTGCCAGCTCAAGAAAATGAGATTTCAAATTGTTTAGAAATGTTACGTTCTTCACAGTTACGTGTCTGGCATGTCCAATCCTGAAGCCTACAAAACCGCCTGTGCCTTCCTTATCTTCGACAACCGGGTAATTCAGATCCCAGGTTCCGCCTTCAATGGTGATATTGTGATATCCATCATAACCTCCGGCAGAAAGTATGTCATCTCCCAGTCTGAGGACCACATGCTTATCTGTACAAGTTTTCGTCAGCACAGCCCCTTCTGCATAAAGAGTAAGATTGCTGTACATATGGATAGTTCCGGAAATCAGATAGCTTCCCTGAGGAATGATTACCGTACAAGGAGTTTCATCTGTAGCTCTCTGCCCCATAAAGTGAAGCACTGTATTCAAAGTTTCGGTAATATCACTTCCATCAGCCACATCTAAAGTCACCACTGCAGCGCCTTCTGGAATAGTCGCCAGAATCTGCTGTTCATTATCAGAAGGTACAGGTGTAAGCAGAGCTTCTTCTGGCTCCTCTTCAAAATCATTATCAGACTCATCTGCTGAAAAAAATCCCACCTCAGCTGTTCCGCCATAGAAGCCAGTCTCATCCTCTTCCATTTCCGGCTCAATATCGCAATCTGAAAAGCTGTCTTCAAAATTCTCCGTCACATTTTCTGCTGATTCAGCATATATAACAGAACTGCCTCCCAGATATAAATATACTCCCAGTAATGTTACAGTCAAAAACATTTTTATATTCATTCAGAATCTCCTTGCACAAAAAGAATCCTGATTGCAGGAAACTCCAACAGAATTTCCTGTTACACAAAAAAATCCCCGCAGTGGCCTGCACGACAGACTTCTGCGGGGAGCATGGTTCGCTTAAATACACCTAAATTATTTAAGAGTAACTTTAGCGCCTTCAGCCTCAAGTTTAGTTTTGATATCCTCAGCCTCTGCTTTGGAAGCGCCCTCTTTAACCATTTTCGGAGCACCATCAACAACTTCTTTAGCTTCTTTAAGACCTAAGCCTGTGATCTCACGAACAACTTTGATAACTTTAACTTTGTTAGGACCTACTTCTGTAAGCTCTACGTCAAACTCATCTTTCTCCTCAGCTGCTTCACCAGCACCTGCTGCTGCTACAACAACGCCTGCTGCTGCGGATACACCGAACTCTTCCTCGCAAGCTTTTACTAAATCATTTAACTCTAATACAGATAACTCTTTGATTGCTTCGATAAACTCAGCTGTTGTTAACTTTGCCATTATAATTTTCCTCCATTTTTAAATTTTTTGTGGAATCAATGATTCGATTCAGCGACAGAAACTTAAATTATTCTGCTGCTGGTGCCTCAGCCTCTCCACCCTTCTGCTCTGCGATCTGATTAAGCACACGAGCAAAGTTGGTAATAGGAGACTGGATACTTCCAAGCAGTTTGCCAAGAAGTTCTTCTCTGGACGGGATCTGGGACAGTGCCTGGATTCCTGCCTGATCGTTGTAGTTACCCTCAACAATACCAGCTACTAACTCAAGTGCCGGATACTGTTTTGCAAATTTAGCAAGGATTCTTGCAGGAGCAGTAGCGTCTGTTGCAGAAATTGCAATAGCGTTTGTTCCATGTAAGTGCTTGTCAAGATCTGCACATGGAGTACCTTCAAATGCACGACGCATTAAAGTGTTTTTGTAAACCTTGTACTGTACGCCGGACTCTCTTAACTCTTTACGTAAAATAGTATCCTGCTCAACTGTAAGACCACTGTAGTCAACAAGAACAACAGCCTGTGCGTCTTTAATATTGTTAGCGATTTCTTCTACGATTGGTTGTTTCAGTTCTACTTTTGCCATGAAATGGTACACCTCCTTATAGAATTTGATATACCGCCAAAAAAAGCCTTACTGTAAGACAGCAAGGCTTAACGTATTCTTACGAAAGAATACTTAGTCCTCGGTAGGCGTTTTATCCTTATGCCTTACGGCACCTACTGTCTTCGGCAGCGTTCTGTAATAAAATACCACGTTCGATTTTATTTGTCAATAGTAATTTTAATTTTTTTACATCTGTTTTCTTACTACTCTGTACTCGTCCCCCATGCGGAAATAAGGGCAATCGTGATAGGTTCCTGTAATAAAACGATACATCTCATCTTCGTCAAGGTTCATATCACAAGTATAGCACTCGTAATCATCGTCGTAAGAATAGTTTACACAATATTCGCAGTTCGCCCCCTGCTTCTTTTTCATATTACATACCCTGCCTTCCTTGCGAGTATTTAAAAAAACATTCCCACAATCTGCACGTTCTAGAACGTGTTTGAAAAATCATTCCCGCAATCTGCACGCCCCACTTTGCGGGAGATTTTGCCTGAATTCGGTTACCGTAGCCCGCTACGGCGCCCTCATCCAGACAAAATCTCCCACAAATTGTGACGCACATCTTGCAGAAAGCCTTTTTCAGACACGCTCTAGAGAATTTCCATGGTCCAGAAAATCTGGCACTCCCTGCCAGCTTCCAGTGAAATAAGATTCTTCTGTTCCTCCAGATTTTCTGTAATTCCCTGTCTGGATGGAAGGGAACACCACGGCTCAATGCAAACATAAGGAGCATCCATGCAGGGCATATGCCAGAAACCGACATAAGGCATATCCACATAAGATACCTTCACTGCCTTTTTGCCCTTCGTACTGTGAAGCAGAACCTCTCCAGAGGTTTTCTCCAGCACAATAGCATCTTCATCAAAAAGATTATGACGAAGAGGAATCCGTCTGCCCTCCAAAAGTTCATAGGACTCCTTCCCCTCCACAAAACACTCCTGTGAAAAAAGAATGCGCTGCGGCTCACATGCCCTGGAAAATTCCAATTCATAATCCTCAAAGGAAAGTCCCTCTTCCATCGGAATATTAAATCCCGGGTGACCGCCGATTCCAAAATACATCGTTTTCTCATCCTTATTTTTTACCGAATAGAAAACTTTTAAAGTATTTTTCTCAAGCAGATATCGGATCTCAAAACGAAAATGAAATGGATACTGTTCCAAAGTTTCCCTGGTATCTTCCATTGCAAACACCAGTTCATTCTCCCCTGCTTTCTCACAGGAGAAAACAGAATCCTTGGCAAAACCGTGAATATCCATATGATACGTCTTCCCCTGAAATATGTAGGATTTCTCCCATAATCTGGCAATATAGGGAAAAAGATTGGCACCATGCTCGTTCCAGTATCTGTCATCTCCCTGCCAGATATACTCAAATCCGTCCTTATCTGTCACGGACCACAAAATAGCACCTTCTGTGTCGGCCTTCACTTTAAGATATTCATTGCTGATCTCGTATTTCATCCCATTCCTCAACTTCCTGGCATCATATCGGGCCATGATAAAATCTCTCTGGCAATGACCTCTTCATAGTTGCCCTCAATATCCTGACTGCGTCCTGCTTCATAAATATTTGTCTCTGCCCCCCAGACACGGTCCTCATACTCCCACACATGGAATTTCAATCCTCGAAACAGAAAATCAAGACTTCCGCAGCCATCAATCTCTGTATATTCGTATTTGATATTCTTCTTTTTTAATGCATCCTGTACAATCTGTAACCGCATTTTTGTCACCTTCCTTTAGTCTCAAAGCGATACTCTTATGATCATTCTTTTTTCTGCTGACCATTATCTACATAAATTCTGTTCTTACCGGATTTCTTTGAAGCATACATTGCGTTATCCGCCGCCAGATACAGGCTTTCATAGTCGTTTCCAGCTGCAGGATAAGCCGCCGCTCCTATACTCACGGTAAAATGTGGTGTAGTCTCTGACTTTGCCAGAATATCAAGAATTTCCGCACCTTTTGCTTCAACAGCCGAAGCAAGCTCTGTATTTGTCATAAACACAATAAATTCATCACCGCCAAGACGACCGATAATATCCTCCCTACGGAAATGTTCCTTCAAAAGTTTTACCAAAGTAATCAATGCAAGGTCACCTATTGCATGCCCCATTGTATCATTTACCGTTTTAAAATCATCAATATCGAGCATAAGCAGGTAACCTTTACACTCTTTCTCCTGCATAAGCGTATTGATTTTCTGCTCTGCAGCCTTGCGGTTCAGAGCGCCTGTAAGACCATCAACAGAGGCTTTTTCACGAAGATCCTGTTCTCTGGTCATCTCATTCTGAACGTCAGAAATCTTGCCCAGAAATGCCTGTGGTGTACCAAGACGGCCTCGTATCAGACGGCCCATCCATCGCACCCAACGATAATTATCGTTCTTATCCTAAAACGAATTACAAAATCATCAATCTCATCAGAATTATCACCAATTGTGGAAAGAAGTGCCTTTACCTTCGCCACATCATCTGGATGAACCATTGTGAAATCTGTGTCACTGTCAAAAGGCCTGATCGGACCGATTTCCTTCAGTCCAAATAAAGTCGTTATATTTGGCGTAAATACCAATGTTTTTTCCAGGCAGTCATATTCAAAAAGAACCGTGTCCGAAAACTCCGACAAAATGTCGTACCTTGCCTGACCTTTCATCACTTTCTTCTGCTGTTTCATATAGAATCGTACTGTAAAAAGCAGCATAATCAACGCGCATCCAAGAAGCGTAAAAATAATCATGCGGTTTCCATTGATGAGCACTGCTTTATAATTCTTCATTTTGGCGGAACGATATTCTGAAAACAGAATACAGTCTCTGCCTTCCAACTTGGATGCCACCAGATAGATATCCGTTTTCTCAAGCTCCGTGAAAATATGGGGTGCTCCATAGGTCAGCTTTTTAAGGGACTTTTCCACCTGGGAAATACTGTTATCCTTCACATGCTGCGAATGAAGCACTGTCGCCACCGTATATTCAATGTCAAAAATCCGCATATCTCCTGCCAGGATTTTCCCATCTGAATTGCACACATAGTGAAGCACATTCCCCTCGTCCTCGTTCAGAGCCTCCCAGGCTTCCTCCACCTTATCTGCTCCAGTTGAACCAGCCAGAAAATTCTCCATTTCTGTCAGTGCTTCCGAATGGGTGGATAAAAGTGATTCCTCCATAAGCTCTGTAAAAATCTTCTCTGTTCTTTGACGATATCTGCTCATAAGAAAAATCGTCAGAAACACCATCACAGCAAGACAGACCAGTCCGATGATCATTCCCTGCCGTTTCATTTTGTATTCAGGATTGTCTTTCACGCTTTTTTCCATATTAACGTCATCCATTCCAAGCCGTGACGGCTTTTATTCATTATTTTTCAGTATAAAGCCTATATATTCTGCTGTCAAGCTTGTGATTTTTGGTCACTTTTTACAAATCTTGTATTGGAAGGATACTTTTGTTTTATTCATAGGGTTCCATCTGCCGCTGAAATAATGTAAAGTGAATAAAACAAAAAGAAGCATATTGTGACCTATCATGCATCCCCAGGCAGACACAAGTCCCAGTCCAAGAAGATGGATGCAGATAAAAGTCCCCAGAATTCTTACCCCCCACATTCCCGCTACATTGAAAATAAAGGGAGTTACTGTTTTCCCCACACCTTGCATCATGCCCTCGATCACAATAGGTACACCATAAAACGGTTCGGAAACAGCAACCATACGAAGTACCGTACTTCCCAGACGGATAACCTGTGCATCTGATGAAAACAGCCTGATCAATATCGGCGCAAAAATAAACAGCAGGCTTCCGGAAATAACCATCAGTCCCACTTCCAACGGCACAATTGCCTTGGCAAGGCTGTTAAGTTTTTTATTGTCATTGGCTCCAAGAGCATTTCCTGCAAGAGTAGCCGCTGCTGTCTGCATTCCATATCCAGGAATATAAAAAGCAGATTCTACTGTATTGGCAATAGTGTGGGCTGCCGTTGCAGTCTCGCCCAAAGAATTGATCATGGATGCAAATGCCACATATCCAAGGGACGTGGCAAAGCGCTGAAACATATTTGGAACAGCCACCTTCAGACAAGGGCACAGAACTGCAGAATCCGGCAGGAAGCTCTGACCCTTTGGAGATATATCAGTATGCTTCCATAATTTAACCGTAATTGCAATACCTCCAATGGTATAAGCTATAGCACTCGCAGCTGCTGCACCTTGAACGCCCCATCCCGCGCCTGGGATCACCAGTTCTTTTCCACCAATCAGCACAGTTCTGGTGGAATATATAAGAAAAAAGTTCAGTACAATGTTAATAACATTAAAGGCAACTCCTACCTGCATAGGGGTTTTGGTATCGCCCACTGCCCTCAGGACAGTTCCAAAAATAATGTTCGCAGTTCGAAAAAGCATCGGTGCATAGAGGATCAGGAAATAGCTGGATGCCAGTTTCTGAATAGAAGGATCTACCTGCATCCAAACAGGGACTTTACGGCTCAGTCCCATTGTCAGAATTGTAAAAAATATTCCTACGATCACAACTGTCAGCACAGCCTGTCCTGAAGCTTTTTTTGCCTGTTCTTTTTTTCCTGCTCCGATTGACTGGGATATGTATGCCAGAAATCCTATGCTGATCGCAGAAATCGTACTTCCAATCAGCCAGTTTACTGTACTGGTAGCTCCAACAGCGGCCGTTGCACTTGTTCCCAGGACGCCTACCATACCAGTGTCCATATATTGTACTGCAGTCTGCATCAGCTGTTCCAGCATAGTTGGCCACGCAAGAGAAAAAATAACTGGCAGCATTTCTTTTGTTCCCTGATCTGCCAGTCTGGATCTGTTTCTAGTTGATTTCATCTTATTTCTTCCTATTCTGTTACCTGTTATTTTATGATACCAGTGTCAAATGGTCAAAAAGCCGTTCGTGCTTGCACGATAAGGTGTTTGAACTTGGGACACGCCAAATATGAGAAAGTAGCGATTTACGCAGTAAATCAGCGGATTTCGAATATTTGGAGGATTACGGGAGCAGCGGAGCTGGGTCGCAATCCGAAGTATCAAATGAGTGGCAAAAGACCTTTTGACACTCATATCATTTTATGAATTGATTTAAAAAATATTTTAACAGAATATAAAGAAAAAAAATAGGGTAAAAGTAAAGAAAAGACAACAAAAAAACGATAACCAACCGGCTACCGTTTCCGTTCTGTACCTTCAAAACTACATACATGTTACATCCTAATGGAATCACTTTTTAACCTTGCGATTGTTGGTCAAGCCCTCACCCTATTAGTAACAGTCAGCTCCGTGCATTACTGCACTTCCACCCCTGCCCTATCTACCTCGTCGTCTTCAAGGGGGTTTACTTCTTTCGAATGGGACATCTCATCTTGAGGGGGGCTTCACGCTTAGATGCCTTCAGCGTTT